>CAMKMK010000083.1 GCA_946413885.1 uncultured Prevotellaceae bacterium | reverse complement strand
TAAAGCACCATCTTGGGAGGCGTATAGGTTTTGCCCAGTTTCTTGAACTCAGCGGTCCACACATCCTCTGTGCCTGCAAGAATCTGACTGGCGAATTTTGCCAGTTCTTGTTCTTCTTTGGTAAACTCGCGCTGCCCTTCCTGAGTGGTAACATTCTGGCTCTGAGCCATCTGAGTCCCCACATTAGTGATTACATCACCCAGGTTTCCACCTTGCAGGAAAGTGAACAGTGCTATCAGGACGACACCACCTATGCCTAAACCTGCGACGGTTGAACCTGTCATGCCGCGGCGGTCGTCCACATTATTACTCTCTCTTCTTCCGTTTAATTTCATAGGTATAAATATTTGGTTTTGTTTCCAAAGTTATGGAAATTTGTGATAAGTTGAGTAATCAAAGGTCAGAAAATTTCTTTTTGGACACGAAATCTGTTGTTTTTTGCTGTTTGGGAAGTCAAAAATGGCAGAAAACATTCCTTTTTTGTTTATTCAAGCAAGGAAAAACGATAACTTTGTGGAAAGCAATAAAAAGACATTCACATGAGAGAAAAGAAACGTGCTATCGTGATGGGTGCGACCTCAGGTATTGGACTCGAGGTGGCAAAGGTGCTGGCGGAGCGAGGATGGCTTGTGGGTATAGCTGGACGCAGAGAGGATAGGTTGCAGCAGATACAAGCCGATATCCCTAACATTCATACCACGCAATGTGTCGATGTGAATCGCGAGGATGCCTCGCAGGGATTGCATTGTCTCATAGACAAGATGGGGGGCATGGATCTCTATTTCCACAGTAGCGGCATTGGATATCAAAATCCCTCAATGGATTTGGAAAAGGAGTTGCGAACCGTAGAAACTAACGCAAAGGGGTTTACACGTATGGTGAACGTAGCTTGGAAATACTTTGCTGAACAAGATCGTGAAGGACACATTGCCGTCATTAGCAGTATCGCCGGTACAAAAGGACTGGGAGCTGCACCTGCTTATTCTGCCACCAAGCGCTATGTGAGCCATTATTTGGAAAGTCTGACCCAGTTGTGTCATATTCGAGGTTTGCGTCACCTGCATATCCATGATATCCGTCCAGGCTTTGTCCGTACAGCTCTGTTGACTGATGGAGGGAAGTATCCTGTGCAGTTGGAACCTGAAAAGGTGGCACTCCAAATCGTGAAGGGTATAGAACGGAATCGTTCCGTCATCACGGTAGATTGGAAGTATCGCATCCTGGTATTCTTTTGGCGAATGATACCTCGATGGATATGGGTAAGGATGAAAATCGTGTCAAAATAAGGCGTTCAACTTGATATAAATCAATAAATTGGCAACTAAATCAGGAAATTAACCTTTGCTTTTGCTGGTTTTGCTGAAAAGTCTTACCTTTGCACCGTGTGTTTTTCATGGTATTAGATTTAAGGTTAATGAAGATTGGTTGTCGTGATGACAACCAATTTTTTTATCCTTCCTTGAGAATGCCTGACAGGGAAACCATACAGACAGGAAACGATGAAGATAATCTATAATCGATATTTGCCTTTTGGCTCCTTCTGGGCCATCAATCTTTTCGGAGTTGTCTTTGCCCGAAAAGGTTTTGGGCGGTTGGGCCGTGTAGATAAGAATCATGAATTTATTCATACTTTGCAGCAGCGAGAGATGTTCTTCGTACCCTTCTATTTGTGGTATGTGGTAGAGTGGGGCGTTAGACTGATCATATACCGCAATCTGCACAAGGCTTACCGCAACATTTCTTTCGAGCGAGAGGCCTATGCTTGCCAGCATGACCTGCAGTATCAGCATAGGAGGAAATTATATGCCTGGATGAGATATTTGTTTGAAGGATAAAAAAATAGCACCCTGACAAAAGCTGCCAGGGTGCAGATAAACAATCATTCAACTTAACCCAAAAACAATATCTGCCTCTTTTGTGATCTTAAGGATATCTTTATTGTATCTCAATCTTTTTGCCAATAGACATGGCCTCTGCTGACTTCTTTGGCAGGTCAACATATAGGATACCCTCTTTGACAGAAGCGGAAATCTTCTCGCGATCCACATCATCTGGAAGGGTAAATGCCTGGCTGAACTTTTGATAGCTGAATTCGCGGCGCAGATAGCGACGTACTTCCTTCTCTTCGTTCTCGTTCTTCTTCTCCAAGGTGACCATCAGATTTCCATCCTCAGTCAGTTGGATGTTATAGTCCTCCTTGGTGGTACCTGGAACGGCAAGTTCCAATTGGTAATCCTTAACACTTTCTGTAATGTTGATGGCAGGGCTCGTGGTGCGAACCTGACTCGTGGCGGGAAGAGCGTTGAAAAACTCATCCATCCAATTCAATGCGTTGCGATAACTGTTTGGTAACATGATTATACCTCCTGATTTTTTTGTTTTTATTTTTGTTTTTGTTTTTGTTCTCTCGCGTGACTTGAAACCTCGTTTCCTTAGGCTTTTATCAATAAGCCTCGCAAAGGCTTTCGCTTCACATTCCTACAAGAGGCAAGGATTGTGCCACGCTGTTTTGCCTCTGATTGTGTCAGCAGATTTAACATTCCAATAACATTTCTAACACGACTTAACTCTCTGAGAGTGACACATCTGCTTCATATAAGCCATTCTGTCCGAAAAGGTGGAATCCTTAGGCTTGTGGACGTTGTTCTTGAGATTAGAAAATCTTTGAAGACACAGATTTACTAAAAAATGTCTCCTCTTGATGGAATTTTCACAAAAAATCAGTATCTTTGTGACCGTATACCTTATTAAATAAAGAATAGGCTATAAAACTGGGCTGTTTGTAGAAAGACGCTGTATTGATTTGTAAACCAGAAGATGAATGATATGAAGAAACTGAATGTTTTCCTGATGTGTTGGTTGGCGTTTTTGCAAGGAATCTTTGCCGCCACGGAGGAGAAAGAAGTAGATGTCTGCATTTATGGTGCAACTTCTGCTGGAGTGATTGCTGCCTATACTGCAAAGATTCAGGGCAAGACGGTTTTGTTGATAGAACCCACAGCTCGCATTGGCGGCTTGTCTGCTGGCGGTTTGGGAGAAACGGATATAGGTAAGGTGGATATCATTCAGGGCTTTTCACTCGACTTCTACAAGCGGGTAGGCAGAAAATATGGCAAGAGCGAACCTGCCTTCAGGTTTGAACCCAGCGTGGCGCTCTCTGTTTATTGGGATTTCCTCAGAGAAGCCGGCGTGAACCCCTTGATGCCTTATCGCTTGCGCTCTGTGAAGAAGAAAGGTAACGTGATAAACAGCATAACATTGGAGAAATCCGACAATACAAAGGAGCGTGTGAAGGTAGCTGCAAAGGTTTTCGTGGATTGCTCCTACGAGGGTGATTTGATGGCAAAGTCAGGTGTCAGCTATACGGTAGGTCGTGAATCCAATGAGCAGTACAAAGAGATCTATGATGGCGTACAGATGCTGGATAAACATCAGTTCCCTGATGGCGTGGATCCTTATAAGGTAAAAGGCGACCCCAAGAGCGGTCTGCTTTATGGCATCCTGAAAGATAATATGGGCAAAACGGGCGAGGCCGACAAGTGCGTGCAGGCCTACAATTATCGCATCACCTTGACCAATGACCCTTCCAACCAATTGCCTATCACCAAGCCTGAAAACTACGACCCCACTCGTTACGAACTCCTTCTGCGCTGGAAAGAGGTGGAACCCTGGCAGTCTGTTCATGATTGTTTCGGCTGGAGTTTCATGCCCAACAACAAGACAGACATCAACAATCGAGGTGCCTTCTCGACCGATATGATTGGCGAGAATTGGGATTATCCTGAGGCAAGTTACAAGAAGAGAGACAAGATACGCAAGGATCATCTCGATTATACCTTAGGCCTGCTCTATTTCGTGGGTCACGACGAAAGGATTCCTGACAGCATCCGTAAGCGTATGCTGGCGTGGGGACTTCCCAAAGATGAGTATCAGGAAACGAATCATTTCACGCCTCAAATCTACGTCCGCGAAGCTCGACGCATGATTGGCCGTTACGTGATGACAGAAAACAATTGCCAGGGACGTACTGATGTCGACGATTATGTTGGATGGGCAGCCTACACCATGGACTCACACAACTGTGGCCGTTATGTGGTGAATGGAATGGTAAAGAACGAGGGTGACGTGCAGATCCGCTGCCCCAAGCCCTACAATGTGAGCTATCGTTCGATTACCCCCTTCGAAGAGGAGGCAAGCAACCTGTTGGTTCCTGTTTGCTTAAGTGCCAGCCATATTGCATACGGGAGTATTCGCATGGAACCCGTCTTCATGGTCTTGGGGGAGAGTGCAGCCATTGCCGCCTGTCTGGCAATCGACAATTTCCAGAACTGCGTTCAGAAGGTAAGCTCGACCAGTATCATGCAAAAGTTCAACGCTCTTCAACCCAAATAACACAACACGTTGAAACCACAAAGACAACACGTTCTTCCTGCGAAGTCAACACGTTGAAATTGGAAAGACAACACGTTGTGTTTTTAAGGGTGACGGGAAGATGCTTCACTACCCTGTTGAAGCAACGATTTGTCTGTCATTTCTTATTGTTGTCCGCTGAACGTTTCTCGAAGGTATTCCAGGTTGATGAGTTTCTCCAACAAGTCCTGACGGACAAAGAAATATTGGTTAGAGGATTCGTAGCCGAAGGTGGGGTCTGCATCGCACAAAGGAATGAATTCCAGGACGTTGGCTTTCTCTTCCTTGATAACTTCTCCTAAATTCTTCGTGTCCTTGCTGTTCCGATAGAGAACGTACGTGGATTGATTGGCAATGGATCTGAATACACACTTGAATCCCTCTGCCCGCCTCAGGTCAGTCAACATCATCTTCTTGATGACAGGATCAGTTTCGCCAGCAATCGCCTGCTTGAGGAGAACGGCTCCACGCTCAAAGCCTTCGGCCACCTTGCGTATCTGGGCGATGTAGATGTCGGCTGGATAGATGCTTCTCCACGAATCAAGGTTATCATAGGGAAAGCCGCACATGGTGGCGCGCCATCCTGTAGGTTCTGGGTAGAACAGGTTCGCCGGTCCAACGTGTTGAGGGCCTGAATAGAGCGTGTTGATATGATAGGGGTACTCCCCAAAGCCGTCAGAGAACGCTTTCCAGGCTTGGCGGACGGCCGCTCCTGATTTTTCTCCATAACAGTCCTTCGCTATCTCGTCGAGACTTGCTGACGGGTTTGCGAGCATCTTCTGGAAGACCGTGTAATTGATGGAGGGATAGCCTCCAAGACTCCAAGTCATCATCACGTCCTTGACTCCTGCCTGGCCAAGTTTACGGGCATGGGCGGCGATAAGTTCCATCGCTGGAATGACAGGGATGCAACTGACTTCCCACGTGCAGTTCACCATCACCTTTGCCGCAGTCTGAAGGCCGGCAGCCTTGGCATAACGCCAATGCTCAAGGGCTCTGGGGCCAGGACCAACGGATGAAATGGAATATTCTCCAACCTTAGAGGTCACACCGCCCCTTTCAATAGGTAGCGACCATTCGCTGACGGAAAGAAGGGCACATCTCTTGTCCAAACGATTGATGATCCGTTCTGCATATTCGTCTCTCCATCCCCAGTCCCATACCAGTACCCTTGCATCAGGATTGCCCTTGAGCACACCTTCGGCAATGGTGTTGTTTACTTCAGCCACAAGCTCGTCATGAGGCCTTTTCGAACACCTGGGACAACCGTCTGGATGGAAATGGGAGGCACAATTGGTGAGGTTCTCTGACATCGAGATGATGAATACGCCTCCAAGACCTGGGACAGCCTTGAAAACCTTTTCAAAGGAGCCAGACAACCACTCGCGGACGCGCGGATTAGAGGTGCAGAAGGTCAGAAGGTCTCCTTCCTTGATTCCTGAAAGGCTCTTCTTTTCTTCGTTGTCAAACCAGTTCTTTGGCAAGGCTCGAGGCTCGTTGACATACATCATCACCTTGATGCCATATTTCTCTGCTCTCTTCACCAGCGTGTTCAGGTTCTCCAGTCTTTTCCTGTAATTGTCGTCGCCTGGGAAAGGTCCCTCAGGAGCGACCAGCATCCTTAGAACAGAGTGAACCCAGACAGCATTTACCCCCATGGCGGAAAGTCTGGAGAGCAACTCGTCAGGGTACGATGACTGTTCAGCATCCATAAGCGGGTCGCCATAAACGGCATTGTACGAGAAAACCATCCGCAACCCGTTCGACGTGTTGGATTCGCTTCCTTGCGTCTTATCCTGTCCTTCCAGTTGAGGAACAGGCATGTCAGCGAAAAAGTCGTATCTGGGAACCAGCTTGCGGGGTTTGTTGCTTCTCACCAGTTTGGCAATCTCCTTTGCGCGCCTGTTCATTTCCTCCGTTGGCTTCTGATAGACCAGACGCTCACATTTTGGTTTCTTGCGACCCAGTTTGACGAAAAGGAAATCATCCTCATAGAGAGCCCACTCAAGCTGTTCCTGCGTCATGTTCAACAGCATGAGAATCTGCTCGTAAGGAAGAATATGCCAATTCCTTCTCAAAAGAGTGATGTAGCCTTTCGAGGAAGTCCAGACAGGGTCCACGTCAGGCTTTGCCTCCAAACCCATTGAAACAGCAATTTTACGCACGTTTCGTTCAGATGTTCCAACGACTTCAGCCAGACGGGAAGCAGGTACCAATCCCCAGTTCCTCCATATAAAGGTGTGTAGCATAGAGGGAAAATGGTCTGCCTTGACTCCCACTTGGTCCGACTGTCCAGGCAGCTTGTCAGTGGGAGGATAGACGATTGAGACGGCCAAACAAGGTAGGGTCGCAAGGACAACGAAAAGCAAGAAAGCTCCAATCTTTTTCATGTCAGATCAGCATATTATTCGTCCCAACAAGTTTATGTCATTCTGCTCGTGGAAAAACGTGTTGAACAGCCTCTAAATAGCCGTAGCCGAAATAGCGGTCAGGTAGCAGATAGCTTCCCTCCACCCATTCGTTCCAAGCGTTTATCATGATGAAAGGAGGTTGCTGAGGATGCTCATCGACATATTGTTTTGCCACTTCGAGGAAAGACTCAAAGGCACGAGGCGTCTGGTGGAAGCGTGTGATGTCGTTCTCTCCCTTGGCAGGGAATCGGGGCGTGTCGTCCCAACCGATGGAAACGGTGGGGAAGACAGGGATGCTGAAAGCCTTTCCCCATTGCTCGCGTATCTGGATGGCGGTCGCACCATACGTGAGGTAGTCCGTATTGAAACCGCCCATGTTGTAGAAGGCATGGCTGTTGATGCCAAGTTTGTCGATGCGCTCCTGCTGAATCTTGATAAAGTCTTCGGACAAGAAACCGCCTCCACCGTTGTTCTGTTGGATGTGGAGACCCTTGAAACCAGCTTTCTTTACCTCAGCGCGGAAGTACTCCATAGCCTTCGCCGCCTCGTCGATAGAGCCGAAACTTTGCACGAACTGGTTCATGTCGAAGATGCCGAAAACGGGGCAACCGTCTATCTTCACGTAGTTCTTTCTCTTGAAATACTGCCTGATGACTCGCTCAACAATCGTCTTGAACTGATCCATGTTCACCTTGGGGTCAAAGAGGAGAGAGGTGTCGTCGCCATGAAGGTGATAGTTCCAATAGTTCTTCTTCACCTCGTGATTGGCCCACATGATGTAGAAGTTCATCTTCCCGTTATTCTTGGCACCAAGGAAACCATCGTCGAGAGCACCTTCCAGATAGGGATAGTCCATGAACCAGTACCAGTCATAGACAAAGGTATTCACGCCATACTTCAAAGCCGTGTCTATCCACTTCTCCACCACCTTGGGGTCATCATCGTGTCCGTAGCCCCAGAGAGGCTGTTTCGGCTGGTAATGACCAGGGAAGCGAGGATTGCCCTGCTTGATGACCTCCCATTCCCCATCGCCTTGCGGCCACAGGTATTTGTGTCCAAGGGAGTCGTCGTGACAGGAAGGCCAGACATAGGCACATACATAGTAGTCGTCTCCGCTGATGGGCTTGTCGCTACTCCCCCCGCAGGAATAGCAGCACATCAGAATCATTGTCCAAAGGGCGGGAAGGAAAAATCTCTTCATGTTATCTGTCATTTTTGGTTTTTTGAAAGTGTCTTTCTTGCCTACAAGACCGCTTGCCGTCCATAGCTGGGTAACTCGCGATGATGCAAAGATACGAAAAAAACGAGAGAATACAAAAGGAAAACAGGTTTTTCTTTTCAGTTTGTACTCTTGCTATTTTTGAATCAAGGTAAGAGTGAACGCCAGTTGAGTGTCAATCCCAGCCATGAAATCCTTCACAGTCTGTGCTACTTCGTAATGTGGAGGAACCCCACGCCCTTCCAATGGGAAACCCTTAGGAGATTGTTGGGGCTCTCGCAAGGGGATTCGGAAGAATAGGCCTGATGGAGACTGGAATACCTCAGGACCGTTCCCTGTATCTCCTCCTGTCGGATTACCTATCAAGGTAACCTCACCACTTTCCCAAAGATCGAGAGCAAAACTCTCAGCAGCAGAGAAAGTCGGCGTGTCGATGAGCAGGAACACCTTTCCGCGAAATACATCCACACGAGGTTTGATGGTCTCGTCATACAAGCAATGCAGTTTTTCCTGTTTCAGCAGATATTCGCAAAGCCTAACCCCATTGTCGCTGTTTCCTCCTCCGTTCCGACGTATATCGACTATCAGATAAGGCAGGCTCTTGACCGATTGATAGAGGCTGTCAAACACCTCCACCACTCCGTTAGTCATGGTATGGACAGCGATATATCCGATGGAGTCCTGCAGGACCTTCCGTTCACAAATGTTGGGTTTCGAGTAGCCTTTCGCATGGAGTGGCAGCGGGAGCAAGAGGGTATCGCCGCCTCGAGCCACCATAATGTTCAGCAAAGTGTCTGTATAACTTATAAAAGCAGAAACGGCTGTATCCCATATTCTGTTAGCAACGGTGGAGCCTCCATGATACCGTATGTTGTCTGCCATCCAGTCAGGAATACTTTTCCCATTGATGGCAACGATTTCGTCCTTGTCTTGGAACCCATATCCGCTGATATAATCACCAGGGTTGTCCAGAAACAAACGTCCTTCAATGTAGAGAGGTTCTGCTCCACCATAGTGTTGTCCGCCAAAGTAGGTCGTTGCGTGTCCACAATGCAAGTCAGCGAAATACTCAAGAAGCATCCTTCCATAATCGTCAGAGGTCTGGACAGAGTCGCGCAGACGAGCAGAATAGACATTGTAGAGCGAGTCCATCGAAATCCCTTTTTGGCGGTATAGCGAATATTTCTCGACCACGATCTGATGAATGCCGTCGAAATCGACTTTCATGGAATCACGATCATGCGGCAGTTGGGAGAAGCTGATATATTCAATGGGTTTCTCTCCAAATAAACGTTGAACGAATTCTGGGTTACAGCGTGCTAGGATGAATAGGGCGCCAAAAGCAATGATGAGAAAACCCACAAGCCCAG
>CAMKMK010000082.1 GCA_946413885.1 uncultured Prevotellaceae bacterium | reverse complement strand
ACACGTTGAAATCAGACCAATCAGAGTATTCCGAAAACTCGGAGTAATCAGAGTAAATTGCAACAGACTATCCTGGACGCTGATAGGAGAATGAGCAGTGGGCACCATCGTTGTCCTGAGCGTTGAGGGTCCATTGAAGAGGTCTCTCCTCACCCTCTTTCAAGGGATAGTTGAAGAAATATTCGCTCTGATGGAGGGTGGCTACGGCATGATCCTCACCCAGACGAAGCTGAACATACCCTATGTCGCCCCAATAACCCGTTGAGGGCAGGCACATGGTGCGCAGAATACCACGTTGGCCCCACTGGAAGACAGGGCTGTCGGTACGCCAACGATGCTCGTGACCAAAGAGATAGCCACAGCAAGAGGGACATTCACGCAGGATGGGCAGCACCTTTGTCTCTTCCAGATGATGATGAGCAGCAACAAAGACGGGTTTCTTGTAGTTGCGGAGGGTCTCACGCAGCCAATCCATCTGTTCCTGATTGATGGAACCTGGCGTGATCCACTTCCCCAGATCAGGAGATTCCTGCAAGGAATCGAGCACGATAAAGTCAGCGCGAGGAGTCTCGACAACAAAAACCATGCGGTCAAAGAGGCGTGTGGTTACGGCCTTCTCAGGGAACACACGGGCAAAGTTCTCTCTGCGGTCATGATTGCCCATCCCCAGCGTGACCTTGATGCCTGCTTCCTCCAAGGGTGCCAGCACCTGACGGGCACATTCGTAATCCTCGAGATGTCCATACAGGTTCGCCAAATCGCCCAACCCTATCACATTACGCGGCAGGGGCCTCATGGCTAGAACCTCGTTCACAACGCGTGTCAGATAGCCTGGCGTATGGCCATTGGGCAGAACGTGCATATCGCTCATCAGGATGACCAGGTCTTCATCAAACTTGCCAGAAACCTTTTTCCGCCTCTTGGGACTCATCATAGGAGCCAGAGGGGAGGCACTAACACTCAGCAAAGATCCCTGCAAACCGATAGCGGCCAAACCGCCAAGGAAAGTTCGTCTGTTCATGATACCTTTTTTCTATATTGTTGTCGATTCGTTTCACTCCACACTTATCCCCTGCCCCTCTCTTCAAGAACCTCGAAGAAAGGCAGCCGAGAGGGAAAGAGTTGTCCGCTACTTGAGCACTTCGTCAGAGAGACGGTCGAAATACTGGAGGCACTTGCGGATATCTGGAACTGAGTTCATCCAGTTTGCCTCGTATTCCACAGCAAGGTAGCCCTTGAACTTCGTGTCGCGCAGATAGGTCAGGATGGGCTTCAACTGGAGGCAACCTGTACCCCAGATGACATCCCCTTGTTCTTTCTCGCCCTCACGCTTGGGAGCGATATCCTTGAAATGGAAACTGATCAGGCGGTCGCCTAACTTACGCAAGCATTCCATTTCGTCCAATCCCTGGCGATTCCAATGTCCGATGTCGGCGCAGCTGCCTATCCCCTTGGCACGCCCTTGGATGTGCTGCAAGAGAGCATCAGGATTCCAATAAGTAGAAGGGCGAGGATGGTTGTGAACAGCTACTGGGATACCATATTTCTTGGAGAGTGCCTCCACGTGATCCCAAAGATCAGGCTCGGGCTCACAGGTCACATAGGCCATCTTCATGATTTTTGCCATCTGGAAAAACTTGTCCCAATCTTCCTTCTTATCAGACACATAAACTCCTGAGCCTACAATCTTCACTCCTCGACGTGATGCCTCGCCTTTGATCTTTTTCAACGTCTGAGCATCCAATTCAGGACCGAAAGAAAGGTCGCCATATCCTTCTCCCAACCTGTGTCCTGGATAGACCTCGATGTACTTGATACCCAAGTCCTGGCATTTGTCGAGAGCCTCCATCAGGGTAAACATGTGGAAAGTGTAGGACTGCATGGCTAACTTCCATCCAGCCTTCTCAGCCTTCGTCTTGGCTTGCAGCCCTGTACAGACAAACATCATCAGGCCACAGAGCAAAAATAATTTCTTCAGCATAAGTAATGATTAGGTTAGTGGGTGATTAATCTTTGGGCATATCAGGCAGCGTGAAGCCATTGTGATAAGTATGCTTTACCCACTCTTCCGCCATCTCGCGAGCATTGAAATCGGCAAAGCGACGGTCGAAACGCGGATCGCCATCTATCACGCTGAATGCGTCGTAGTTTACAATCTTTATCTTGTCGTTCTCTGAGATATTGGTGAAGCGCATGTTCTCGCCGTCCCATTGCAGCTTCCTGTGCAAGCCGTAAAGTCCAGCCAGACGAACGGCTATCACGCCCATATCCACCATTTCCGTAAAAGGACCTGAGAACTGGAAATTGGAGGAGGCCTCTACGCGATTCTCTGGACTCTCCTTGCAGGCACGTATCCAATCCTGCTCGTGAGCATTGGTGTCCCAGATGTTGCCCGTTCCACCAGGCACTCGACGCAAGGTGGGAGTCGGCTCCTTCCAGCCTTCCATCCTCTTCTTAGGCAGCAAGGTGGGATCCATTCCGTAACAACCCGTCAGGATCTTTCCCTTCGTACCAATGAAGAGCAATCCTCCGTTCTCGTCGCCCATCATCTCGCCATCCCCTAACTCGTCTGGACGAGGAGGCATCAGGCCACCATCGTACCAAGTCACCTTCACCTCTGGCATCTTCACCTTACCCTTAGGAGCACGAGCTGGGAAGGTATAGGTAATCATTTCAGCGTATGGAGCCGAATAGAGGTTACTCAGGGTGGAGCTGGCAATCACATCGATGGGATAACCCAAATTGAGTGCCCAGCAAACAGGATCCATGATATGACAAGCCATATCGCCTAACGCACCTGTTCCAAAATCGTACCATCCACGCCAGTTCCAGGGAAGGTAAACGGGATTGTAGGGACGCTTCTCGGCAGGACCTAACCAAAGATCCCAAGCCAGCGTGTCAGGCACAGGAACTTCTTCGGTAGGCAGATTCAAGCCTTGAGGCCAAATGGGACGATCCGTCCAGCAATGAACCTCCTTCACCTCACCAATCACGCCTGACCAGATCCATTCCGATATACGACGGCACCAGTCAAAAGAATTACCTTGATTACCCATTTGGGTTGCCACCTTGTATTTCTTTGCCAACTTGGCAAGCAAACGGGACTCATAGACTGAGTGGGTCAAAGGTTTCTGGCAATAGACATGCTTACCCAGCGTCATCGCATGGGCTGTCACACCTGCATGGGTATGATCAGGAGTAGCCACCATAATGGCATCGATCTCCTTACCCATCTGGTCGAACATCACGCGCCAATCCTTGAATTTGCGCGCATTGGGATAGTCCTTGAAGGTTTTGTCGGCATATCTCCAATCAACATCACAAAGAGCCACAATATTCTCTGTGGCCATGTTGTGGAGATTACGTCTTCCCACACCGCCGATACCCACTCCGGCAATGTTCAGTTTATCACTTGGAGGCACGTGGCCAAAGCGTCGTCCCAATATCGTGTTAGGTACGATCATCATGCCCAATGTGGCAGCCCCCGTTGTCTTGATGAAACTCCGTCTTGATATGTTCTCACTCATAGCGTATTTGTGTTTAATATGGTTTTTTTCATGCCAAAAATAAACATTTTTCATCAAAGAGACAAATTTTGGAGAGAAGAATTACAAGATAAATGAATTATCATTAACTTTGTAATCAAATCTGCAAATGTTTTGTCCACAATGATGAATTCTAAAATGTGTCTTGTTCGTTTATCATTCATAGCGATGCTTGCAATCGGTCTATCCTCCTGCTCAGGAAATGGAGACACGAAAAAGGAGCATTCTGAGAAAGAAAACACGACTGAGGACACTTCCTTGGGAACCATCATTGCCAATATGCAATCCCAACTTCCCATCAACTGTGGAGGCGGACTCTTCCTGAACGCGATAGAGCAGCCAGAAGATCAGGTCAGGTTTGTGTGTTCGATAGATGGCAATCAAATTGATTTCAGCGCCTTTGCCTCAGCAATGCAGATGAATCAGGAATCCTTCCTCTCCACGATGCGTTCAACTGACGAATCCATCGATCTCCTCTGCCTCGCCATCAAGGGAACAGGAAAGGAACTCGTATTCCGTTTCAGAAACACATCAGAACCCACGTACTTCGATTTAAAATACCCCAGCGCGAAACTGTAGCCGTCCTTCTGGGACTGGTAATTTCAATACAACGATTATTCATTAAGAAAAAAAACTGAACGAAAATGACTAAAGTATTTCTTATCTACCTGATAGCAATCAACGTGATAACTTTCATAGTTTACGGAATAGATAAATGGAAAGCCAAGAACGACATGTGGCGCATCCCTGAATCAACCCTGCTGGTAATGGCGGCTTTAGGTGGCAGCATAGGTGCTTGGATGGCAATCCAAACTTTCCGCCATAAAACACAGCACTGGAAATTCAACATTGGAGTACCTATCATTCTTCTTCTTCAGATAGCATTCGTTTTCTGGATGCTATCAAAATAAGATGCGATTCTTGTCTCTAACCCAAAAAGAAAATGGAGAAACAACAAACCAAAATAAAGGAACGCACGCGAGTAAGACTGGAAGAGCCACGCCGCTTTCGCGTCATCCTGCACAACGATGACTTCACCACAATGGACTTCGTGGTGATGATCCTGAAGAACGTTTTCTTCAAGGATGCAGGAGAGGCAGAGAGGCTGATGATGGAGGTACACAAGAAAGGACAGGCTGTAGCAGGTATCTATCCAAAAGACATTGCGATGAGCAAGATGCAGAAAGCTACCCGCATGGCTCGAGAATCAAACTTTCCATTAAGACTAACATGTGAACCTGAAGAGCTATGATGGAACAAACCAAGTACCTACAGGATGCAATAAATCAGGCTATACTGCAAGCAAAATCAGACCGCGTGGAGTTCGTTTGTCCTGAACACTTGCTGGTGGGACTGATGTTGCAAGAACCTTTCAAACACTCGCTTTTCTACGAGTCAGGAGCAGATGAGAAAGTGTTCACAGAATCCCTCTACGCCTATCTTGCCCACATGGAACGTGTGCCGCAAGGTATCCGTTATGAACTGATGCTCTCAAGCCAGATGAATCGCATGATGAGTACTGCACTGGAGTACGCCATAGGGGCAGAAACCGCTCATTTAGATGTTCCACACGTGGTAAATGCTATGCTTTATCTGGAGGACAGTATGGCTCACGACCTGATAGAAAAGACCATCCAATGCAGCAAGGGCGAGTTGATCAGCTCCTTGACAGATGCCTACGAGTGGGAAGCCGATATGGATGAAATGTTTGAAAGCGAGGAAACAGGACAAGAGCCTTGGCGGCAGTTCGTAACCTGCATGAATGACCATCTTGCGGAACGTAATCCCCTCATCGGACGACAGGATGAACTGGAACGGACCATACAGGTTCTCTGCCGACGAGAGAAGAACAATCCGCTTCACGTAGGAGAATCAGGAGTGGGAAAGACAGCTATCGTGTGGGGGCTTGCTGCCTTGTTGGAAAGCAGGAAAGTGCCTGAACGATTACGAGGGTTCCATATCTATGAACTGGACCTCGGAAGCCTGATTGCAGGTGCTCAGTTCCGTGGTGACTTCGAGAAACGCCTGAAGGCTATCATGGAAGGCATCCAAAAAGAGGGAAACGCAATTGTTTACATCGACGAAATACACAATCTGGTGGGTGCCGGACAAAGTGGCGAGGGAGCAATGGATGCATCCCAGATGCTGCGACCCTACATGGAGGATGGAAACATCCGATTCATCGGCAGCACCACGTACCAGGAGATGAACAGATACATGAACAAGCAGCGTGGTCTGATGCGACGATTCCAACAGATAGACATTCTGGAGCCATCGAAGGAAGAGACAGTCAAAATTCTGGAAGGACTACAGAAAAAATACGAGCAATACCATCATGTGGAATACGAGGAAGGAGTAATGGAATATGCTGTTGAGATGAGTGCGAAATACATCAGTGACCGCTATCTGCCCGACAAGGCCATAGACCTGATAGACGAGGCTGGAGCAATGGCTGAGATGAAAAACAAACGGAAGCGGACAAGCAAACCATCCATCATAGACAAAAAAGAAATCTCGGACGTACTGACAAAGATATGCAAGATCAATGCAGAAGCATTGAAGAGCGACGATAACAGCAAGTTGCAGAACCTCACCAAGCGAATGATGAAGCAAATCTACGGTCAAGACGAGGCAATACGACAAGTCGTGACCAGTGTGGAGATGTCGAAAGCAGGACTACTGGATGAGGACAAACCTCTGGCCTCATTACTCTTTGTGGGTCCCACAGGCGTTGGAAAGACTGAGGTGGCAAAGGTGCTGGCCAAGGAACTGGGCATCGAGCTGGTTCGATTCGACATGAGCGAATACACGGAGAAACATACGGTGGCAAAACTGATTGGCTCGCCCGCTGGATACGTGGGATACGAGGACGGAGGACTCCTGACTGATGCAATCCGCAAGAATCCCAACTGCGTGCTACTGTTAGACGAGATTGAAAAGGCTCACAGCGATATCTACAACATCCTGTTGCAAGTGATGGATTATGCGCGACTGACAGACAATCGAGGCAACAAGGCAGACTTCAAGAACGTAATCGTGATCATGACAAGTAATGCGGGAGCACAGTTCGCAGGTCAAGCTTCGATAGGTTTCGGAAAAGGAATGAGTGCTGGAGAAGCCATGCTGCAACAAGTGAAGAAAACTTTCAAGCCAGAATTCATCAACCGACTTTCAGGCACGGTGGTCTTCAATGATATGGACAGCACGATGGCTAAACTGATTCTGGACAAGAAACTCAATCAACTGAAGGCTAAACTGAAGGTGAAGAACGTGCAGATGAAACTCAAACCTCGAGCTTTCGACTTCCTGCTCGAGAAAGGTTTCACCCGTCAGTATGGTGCTCGAGAAATGGATCGAATAATCCGCAAATTGCTCTCACCTCTCTTGATGAATGAAATCCTGTATGGATCATTGAAAGAGGGTGGAACTGCTATCATAGACTTAAAGGATAATATCTTGGTGTTGAACTGATTATGATATTTAGTCTAAACAAAGAGATTAGCTTCCCCAATCCATGTTATGGTGACCCTGACGGATTGCTTGCGATAAACGGAGACCTGAGTACTGAGCGACTGCTGTTGGCCTATTCTCACGGCATCTTTCCTTGGTATTCTTTTCGAGGAGGAGTGATACAATGGTGGTGCCCAATGGACCGATTTGTCATCTTCCCTAATGAGATTCATGTCTCTCACTCAATGCGGACGCTGCTTAACAAAAGGAAATACAAATGTTCCATCAATGCCGCTTTCGAACAAGTGATAGAGAATTGCAGCAAACCACGCATCGAGGAGAAGGGCGCATGGTTGGGACCTGACATGATGGAAGCCTACATCCGACTCCACAAACAAGGATATGCAGTCAGCGTGGAAGTATGGGAAGAAGAGAAGTTGGTAGGTGGACTCTATGGAGTGACACTGGGGCGATGTTTCTTTGGCGAGAGCATGTTCTCGCAGGTTCCTAACGGCAGTAAGATAGCTTTGATTCATTTGGCACGCATCATGGAAACCATAGGTGGAGTGATGATTGACTGTCAGTTCGAGACACCTCATCTGAAATCAATGGGGGGGCGTCACATCAGTTACGAAGAATATATGAGATACATAAACATGAAATGAGATGAAAAAGACAATGTTGCTTTGTGCTGCCGTGCTAAGCATGACAGCATGTGATTCACAAAAGAAGAGTGAGACAGAAGAGAAGGCACCTCAGAAGATTTTGGTGCTGTATTATTCACAAACGGGTACTACGAAAACGGTGGCTGAGGAATTTCAGCAGATACTGGGAGCCGACATCGAGGCTATCTCTGTAGAGAACGACTACACAGGTAATTTCCAAGAAACCATCGATCGATGCATGAAGGAACGCGAGACAGGAGAACTGCCCACCCTGGCTCCTTTGAAGGCAAACCTGGACGACTACGACGTGATCTTCCTGGGCTATCCCATCTGGTTTGGCACGTATGCGCCTCCCATCAAGACCCTTTTGAAAGAGATCAATTTGGAAGGGAAAAAGGTTGTTCCCTTCTGCACTTTTGGAAGCGGGGGTCTCTACTCCAGCATCCAGGATTTGGAAAGTGAGCAACCAGACGCTGAGATCCTGCCTGGATACGGCGTGCGAACTGCTCGAGTGGAAAAAGCTCCTGCTGAGATTGATCGTTTCCTGAAGGAAAATGGTTTCATCGAAGGCGAGGTTGATCCCCTACCCGACTACTCAGAGCAAGTGCCTGTCACTGAAGAGGATGTGAAGATTTTCGATGCAGCTTGTGGAAACTATCAGTTCCCCTTGGGCACACCTGTTACAGTAGGTCTCCGCAAATCTCCCACCAGCACTGATTATCTTTTTACTGTAAATGCGAAAGGACCTGATGGATCAGAGAGTACATCTAAAATCTATGTGACATTAGACGACGAAGAAGGAGCTGTGCCTGAATTCACACAAGTGGTGAGATAAGATTCCTTCCATTCCTTTTTTTAAGAAACCCACACAAACAAGCATGTCCCCTGGTGTTGAGCCAGAGGACATGTTGTGTTTAAGGACTTGTCGTGAAATCTCTGTTATTCCAACGAAGAGAAATTACTCTAACGAATATTCCACCGTGTTCACAACGCGTACCTTTTTAATATAAGGCGTATTGGCATCACGGTTATCGATTGAGAACTGACCTTGTGAAGCAGAAAAGATGCTACCCAATTTGCTGCCTGAATCCTCAGCAAACTTCTCTGCTGTGGCTCGAGCATTCTTGGTTGCCTCTTCCACCATCTCAGGTTTTATCTGGTTTAAGCCTGTGAACTGATAGTCCACCTGGTTCTCGCCATATTCATCACCTGTGACAGCAATTCCCGTCTTCATCAACTCAGATTGGCGACGCATCAAACCACGCACAAGATCCACATCGCTGCTGGTTACCGTGATAACGCTCTTGGCCTTGTAGCGATAGTTCATGATTTCGTTTCCATAATTGTCGGCCTGGCGATCGGTAATAGTAGGTGAATTCACGCTGATCTCATCCTCCTTGATGCCACCTGCCTTCAGGAAAGAAATCACCGCCTGATTCTTTCGCTCAATGTTCTCGTACATCACAGCAGGATCATTCCCTATCTCCTTGTAAACCAGTGGCCAAATGACCTTATCAGCCTTTACCTCACGCTCAGCGAGTCCCTTGACGCAGACCCTGCGGTCATGATCCTTGAACCCCAAGATTCCACTTCGAAGGGTGAAACCCATAACAACCATACCTAAAGCAATGATAATTGCAGAGAGAAGCATTTTGTTTTCTTTCATGACACGATACGAATTAGTATTTTTGAAATGAAGTTAGTAACTCTATTGGTTTATTTAAGGCAAAGATAGATAAAAACAGGTATTCCATCACTCGAAAAGAAGAAGAAAGTTTGCAATCATGAGTGCAATTTTCAGAAATTTAAGACTACGAAAGAAATTATCACACAATTTCC
>CAMKMK010000081.1 GCA_946413885.1 uncultured Prevotellaceae bacterium | reverse complement strand
CCGATATCCGGTCCTACACCATCCGCCTGAGAAGGGTCATGCATCTCGAAAAAGATTTGACACAAACGCTTATAAGTTATCTGGTCTGGATCAAACTCCACGATAACGGCCTCCACATGGTGTGTCTCGTGATTGCGAACTTGGGCATACGTGGGATCCTTTTCCTCTCCACCTGTATAGCCGACCAATGTACGCAATACACCCGTTTCCTTCTCGAACTCATGCTGGACACCCCAAAAGCATCCACCAGCAAAAACGGCAGTTCCCAGAATTGAACGGAACTCGTAAGGTCCCACATGGGAAGCCTCCGCTATTGCTTTTTCTATTTCTTGTAATGCAGATTTCAACTGCATCTGGTCAGGAAACTGTTGCAACTCATACATTAGAACGTTTCGCTCTACCTGTAGGGCGATAGGGTTCCCGTTATGAATAATGGAATCTACAATATTCTCTGGATTGTTTTCTTCTTTGGGGCAAAGTAGTTGCAAGGCCTTGACGATGCTCTCTGGAATCCCTTGTTGGATAAGTTCTTCTGGCGAAATTCCGCCTTTGGACAATGTGCCGCAAAGGAATCCTGCAGTCTTCTCATCGTCCGTTTTTCCCATCATTCCAATGGATAACGAGCGCAAGATAAGTGGTGTGTTTCCACTATCCACTTTATCAAGAAAAGCACGAGAAGCAATTTGAATAGCAAGGTCTATTTTGTTCATCACCTTTTATATTTTCCACAAATTTAGTGTTTTTTTTTCGTATGTGCTCTCTGTTCATTACTTTTTTTATAACTTTACATTCCAAATCACAAAAAAGAAAGAATCATGAATCTCATTTCAACTCGCGCATTACCAGCCATTTTCATTTTCCTGTTCTCGACATATTCTGTATCAGCTCAGCGTACATGGTACGATCCCATGAAGTGTGACACGCCCTACGTTTGCGGTCGAGCATGGAATGCAGAAATCGGAAAGACATCCTATCATCGTATTCCTGAGCGATTCTTGCCAGGTCTTTCGCGGGCAGTTCAGATGCTGTCAACAAATACAGCTGGACTATCCGTCCGTTTTGAGACTGATGCAACGGATATCCAGATCCGTTACACGTTGGCATCAGGAACCTACAGTTTCGTCAACATGGCCATTCTGAATCATTCAGGTATCGATCTATACGGGACAGATGCCAATGGAGCAACCCATTGGATAGGAAACCACATGAAATGGAGAATGCCATCGAAGGCAGGTGATACCCTGACATTCTCATTCCCTGACATTACTGTCCCTGTATATCCCAAACGGGGTTTAATCTACGAAGCATATCTGCCTCCATATAATCAGATTACATGGATGGAGGTGGGTGTGCCAGAAGGTTCCAAATTCCATTTCCTACACGAGTCGGGGGAGAAACCTTTGGTTATTTATGGAAGCAGTATCGTGCAAGGTGCCTCTCCATCGCGTCCTGGTCTTATGTGGCCAACCATCGTGAAGCGTATGACGGAATATCCTGTCTACAATTTTGGCTTTTCTGGTTCTGCTTTGATGGAACCTGAGATCTTCGACATGCTGAGCGAGATAGATGCCAAAGCCTTTATTCTGGATCCAATCCCCAATAGCCACAACATGGGCGATGAAATCGTGAAGCGTGCTCTCTACGGTGTCCACAAGATTCGAGAAAAAAGCGATGCTCCCATCCTCATGGTTGAGATGTATCTGTCGCCTGATAGTATTCTGAGAAGAAACCAGCATGAAAGTTTCCAGGCAGGCAATCGGAAATACAGAGAAGCTTTTGATTTGCTCAAGAAGGAGGGAGTCAAGAATCTATTCTACCTATACGGAGTCGAAATAGGATTTACAGAAGATTCCATGATTGAGAGTGCTCATCCTAATGATTTGGGCAACATGCAATATGCTCAGGCTGTTTTGAAGAAACTCCAGGAGATATTTGCTGATGAAGTGCCAGATGCGGACTTCCCACCTGTCATCCAAAATCGAGTATCCTCCTACGATTGGCTTCATCGGCATGCTGCTGTCATTCAACGCAACCATACTATAAATCCTCAAATTCTGCTCATCGGCAACAGCATTACACACAATTGGGCAGGGGAACCGCTCGAACCCTTTCAAAACGGTCCCAAGAGCTACCAGAAAACGTTTGGCAAGTATCGTGTGACCAACATGGGATTTGGAAGTGATCGACTTGAGAACATTTTCTGGCGACTCTATCATGGAGAGCTCGATGGATGCCAGCCAGAACACATCTTTATGAACGTGGGCATCAACAATTGTGATTGCCGCCCAGACTCTGTGGCTCGAGGAATTTTAAGCATGATTCGTCTTGTGCGCAAGAAACAGCCTCTGGCACGTTTGCATTGGATCAAAATCTACCCAGCCAAGAAACACGAGGCATGGGCACGAGAGGTGAATTCATTGGTTGAGAAAGGCCTTCCTAATGATAGCATGTTGGATGTTCTGGATATGACTGATGAACTCTTTCTTCATGATGGAAGTGGAATGGTAGATCCAGAATGCTTTCTAGAAGGGTTGCATCCTAATGCCAAAGGATATGAGCGCATCGCCAAGAAAATACAGAAAGTCCTGAAATAGAATATGAAAAAGCTAATTTCATTTCTCGTCTCAATAGCATCATGCTTAAGTCTGAGTGCTCAAGGAACAGTCCAAGACTATAAACGAGCCTATGGACTCTACGAACGTTTTAAGTCTGAGAATGTACTTCAAACAGCAGATAACCTACATTGGACCAATGATACCGAATTCACCTATCAGACGAGAAGTACAGAGGGAATAAAATATATGAAGGGAAGCATAGGAGATGGAGGGACGTTTGAAATTTCAGAAACGGAGAAACCCAGCTCCAGACAGGATGACCGCAGATGGCGACGAAATCGCAGAGATGCCGAAGAAAGGGATGGGGCTACTCTGCAAGGTCCTCAATTGGTGCGTAATCACTGGATGAATGTGGATGATGAACGACATGGAGGATATGTGGTGTCGCCTGATAGCACAATGCGAGCCTATATAAAAAACGACAATATATATGTAAGTCGACGTGATGGAAGCGATGAGCGCCAACTAAGCTATGATGGTACGCTGGGACATTATTATAGCAGCTATATCCAATGGAGCCCTGACGGGAAATACGTGGCAGCAAACCGTATCGTACCTGTTCCTCAGAAACGATACGTCTATTACGTTGAGAGCAGTCCAGTCAATCAATTGCAACCTATCCTTCACCAGCAAGAATATGCAAAGCCGGGCGATGAGTTGATGCGCAAGAAACCATGTATCTACGAAGTTGCAACAGGGCGAGCCATTATCCCAGATGACACACTTTTTCCTCATCCCTATGACATCTATGGACCAGAATGGAGTAGAGATGGCCATACGGTAATCTTTGAATACAACGAACGTGGGCACAAGGTCTATCGTGTTTTGGAAATCAATGTCGAGACAGGTAATGTTCGTACTGTCATCGAGGAAAACAGTTCAACATATATCAACTATAATCGAAGGTTCCGTCAAAGCATTCTAGAAGGCAAACAGATGATTTGGATGAGCGAACGCGATAATTGGAATCACCTCTATCTGTATGATGTAGTAAAGGGAAAAGTCATCCGTCAAATAACAAAAGGGGAATGGGTAGTTCGCCAGGTACTCCGTGTAGATGAAGAAAAAGGAATAATATATTTCACAGCGAGCGGAATGAATCCAGAAGAGGATCCATATCTCATTCACTATTATCGCGTTGGCATAGATGGCAAAAACCTCACATGCCTAACCCCTGAGAATGGTACCCATCGTGCCCAATTTAATGAGAGTTATACATATCTTTTGGATACATACAGCCGCGTCGACATGGCTCCAATCTCAGTAGTTCGAAGCGTTGCGCATCCTGAAAAAATATATGAGATAACTCGAGCTGACATCTCCCGTTTGAAAGAGAACGGATGGGTAGCACCTGAAGTATTCGTTGCCCCTGGACGTGATGGTGTGACTCCCATGTGGGGCATCATCCAACGACCTACAAACTTTGACCCTACACATAAGTATCCTATTATCGAGTACATATATGCTGGTCCTGGCGATGCATATACGCCTAAGAGTTTCAACAGCTATAATTGGACAACGTCTGCCTTGGCGGAGCTGGGATTCATTGTTGTTCAGCTGGACGCAATGGGTACCAGCTATCGAGGCAAAAAGTTCGAGGAAACATGTTATAAGAACCTGAAAGATGCAGGATTCCCTGATCGAATTCAATGGATTCGTGCTGCAGCAGCAAAATATCCATATATGGATGCTGATAATGTGGGTATTTTCGGATGTTCAGCTGGCGGCCAGGAAAGTACTGCTGCCGTTCTTTGGCATGGAGATTTCTATAAGGCAGCTTATAGCGCCTGTGGATGCCACGATAATCGAATGGACAAGATATGGTGGAATGAGCAATGGATGGGATATCCCGTCGACAGCAGTTATGTTGAATGTTCGAATGTGGAGAATGCGAGCAAACTAAATCGACCTTTGATGCTCGTGGTGGGTGAGATGGACGACAATGTGGATCCAGCCAGCACGATGCAACTCGTCAACGCCCTCATCAAGGCCAACAAGGATTTCGAACTCGTTGTTCTTCCTGGTGCTCATCACACGATGGGTGACAGCTATGGTGACCACAAACGATACGATTTCTTCGTTCGCAATCTTCTTCATGTGGATCCACCTAAGTGGGATGAACTGAAGTAAAACGAATTCTAAATCCTTGTTGGGAAACTTTTAGTTGTCAGCGCCCCTATTTGAAGAGCCTTTGAGCAAAGATCGTGAGATAAATGCGCCAATTACGCCAGATATGACCTCCTTCGCTCTCATAATACTCGTAGGGATAACCCATCTTGTCGAGATATTTCCGTAAACCTACATTTTGGTCATAGAGAAAGTCATCCTTACCAATAGCAATCCAATAGAGATGGGGCTTTGCATCGAAAACAGCTTTCATCTGTGCTGAAACCTCAGTATTCTCCTCCAGTTGGACATCCACAGATTTCTTGGAGTTGCGATCCATGCGTACTGCTGCGGAATAGAGCCCGATATAGCCAAACTTTCCAGGGTTGAGATTGCTGATAGACCACGTGTGGAACCCTCCCATGGAAAGTCCACAAAGGGCGGTGTTGTCAGCTCCTTTCTTTACCTTGTAGTGTTTGCTTACGTAGTCCATGATGTCAGGAAAGCTTTCCTGATAAGATGCCTTGGGGCGATCCTTCTGAGTGAGGCCTGTAGCATAAGGGGAAGCATCATCTGAAGCATTTCCGTTGGGCATGACTACAATCATAGGCTCTGCTTTTCCCAATGCAATCAGATTATCCATGATTTGAGCCGTACGGCCTAAAGTAAGCCATGCTTCCTCGTCTCCACCAGCGCCATGCAACAGATACATTACAGGATATTTCTTGCCTTTGTCATAACCTGCTGGAGTATAGATTGACATTCTTCGCTTCATACCCAAAGTGGGAGAGTCATACCATACCTGTGCCACATCGCCATGCGCAACGTTGTGATTGCCATAGAGATAGCCGCAATCACCTTCTTCCTTACTGATGATGAAAGTGCTCATAAAAGAGCGGACATCGCGGCTACGATTCAGATTGCTGGGATCCAGCGTTTCAGCGCCATCCACATAAAAACGGTAACTGTACAGCTCAGGAGCAAGCACATCACTGGTATACGTCCAGACACCATCTTTCTGCTGTAGTTCTTCAGTTGGTCGAGTGAGGAAATCAGCCAGAATCGTTACTTTCTTTGCCTCAGGAGCACGCAAAGTGAAGGTTACTGTCCCGTCAGCATTGAACTTTGGAGACACGATCTCATGGCGTTCAAATATGGCTTGTTGAGCAAAAGTGAGGCTTACACTCACTACGAACGCAAAGATTGATAATAGAATACGTTTCATGTTGTTTCTTCTTTTTATAGAGTTGTTTGACATAATTTTCTAAACATAATGAATGTATCTCCTGGAATATCTATCCATAACCCGTTACCATAATCCTGTCAGCACGTCCCATACGGCTATGATGTGGCACACGCTGCCCGCCAGAACAAAGAAATGGAAGAGGGTGTGCATATATCGATGATTATGCATCGTGTAAAAGAGAGCGCCTGTAATGTAGCAAACACCTTCAGCAATAATCCAGCTTGTAGCAATCATGCTGACGTTTGTCACAAGGGGCTTGAAGGCAACCAGCACACTAAGTCCCATCAGCACGAAACATATTGTCTCCATATTGCTGTGTTCCTGCAAATGTCGGAAACTCATGAAAGTTCCTATTAGGGCAGCCGTCCAGATGAAAACAAAGAGACAAATGCCCCACAGCCCTTCGTTCCACATGGCTATCAGGGTAAGTGGAGAATAACTGCCGGCTATGTGCCAGTATATGGCTGCATGATCCCATCGGCGCAGTTTTTCCTTGGCTGGTTTGCCTGCAGGCCATGCGTGATAAAGAGTGCTGGCGATATAGCTACCCAGCATGCCAAATAGATAAAGTGATATGCCAAACGTTGCCCAACTGTTTTGATGACGTACACAGAGAGCTATCCAGATGACACCTACCACCAATCCCATGATGATGCCGAATCCATGAGACGATGCGTTGAGGATTTCTTCTTTTTTTGTATAGAACGATTTCATTCGTTTTTCTTTGAGTCTCTGTCTTACGTCTTTCTGAAGTCGTTTACCATTCTATCTCGACGTTTACTCCTTCAGGACTGTTGGCGAATCCGAGAGCAAGCGTGCGCGACTGAGCATCCCATTGGCTCGTGTGTTGAATGATGTTACCTTGACATTTCGTTACGACAGATTTGGGTTCAGCAGGCAACAGGATGCGCATGATGTTTTGCGTGTTCAGCGGACTCTTGCTGACGAAACTGAAGGTACGTCCTCGATGAACTTCTTCAACCTGTCGAGAGGCGGAAGCCAACACGTGAGGTTGCTTGTTTCGACGTGTTGATTTCAGGTCATAAAGGAAAGCCTGTTCCCCAGGGTTCACTTTAACTTGTGTCAGGATGGGCAGGTTTGGGTCGAAGAGATCGATGAAACAGCCGTTCAGAACGAATGGATTCTGATCCTCGTTCTCGTCCAATGTGGCAACCATCAAATAAGGACCACGTTGCAGAAGCATGCTGTTCTTCTTCTCCATCTTCTTTCCTGTAGCTGCATAGGCTCGATTGACAGTCTCTACAAATTGTTCCGCCCCTCCTTTCGTCATGATGTATTCTTTGGGATTCTGGCGGATCACGTAAACATGCCCTTTACCATATTTATATTCCCCATTTGAAGGATTGGAGGGCATTCCCATAAGAGTGAAAAGATGCTGCGATGGTGCCGTGAAGTGATTGTTTCCTTGATTCCACCATTCATAAACGTTTTGATACGGATCATCATCTCGTCCGCTATAAACGATGACTCCACCACGCTTTACCCAGTCGGCAAGATGCTGATGAGCCTCAGGCTCCATGGGTTTGAGATTGCTGTACGACATCAACAGAACCTTAACCTCCCGCAAGGTTTCTGGATAGCCTACATTCTCTAGATGAGTTATTCCTATAGGAACGCCACATTTGAGCAAAGGGAGCGCCTCGCCAAAGAAATTGGAGAGTTGTGGGTCCTCGTAGCCTTCAACATGAGTGGGTGAGCGTTGAAACATCAAGGAGTTTGCCATCAATACGCTGATTCCTTGACTGCCACTTACCTTGTTGTCACTCAAAGGCATATCATTGAGCGAATTGATCATCACTTGCATTTGAGTGGAATAGAAAGAAGGAATATGGGATTTCTCAGTCGAGTTGGCTCCAACATTATAGAGACCTTCGTAAATTCTATCAGGCCAAGGCATCACCTCATAGTTGTTCGTGTGAGGAAACATCAGTTGTGCCGTGAAGGTTGCCTGATAGTTTCGTTTGTAATCATCCCAGTCTCTCGCACGATCTTCGATGGGATCTGTCAGGAAGAACATCTTCCTTCCTGTGGGAGCCGTCATGCTTTCCATACAGCCATATTCCAGGTAGGCTGATTCGAAGACACGCTCTTTTTTCTTCCCATCATAGTAGTTCCACTCTCGAGCTGTACCTGTCCAAACCTGGGCGATATACCCGTCCACACAAGGCAGGGAAGCTAAGGATGCTTCTGGGCTCACAATGGACCATTCGCTGTAACTCAAAAGGCTGTGGGTGGGCACATAACAGCGCACGTTCATGCCCTTCTCGCGTCCATATTCTTTCGCATACGTGAAAGCTTTCTCCAAAGCCTGGTAATAGAGATGATACTTCAGCTTATTGGACAGATAGGTGTTCTCAGCCGATTCATGCTGGGGTCTCCACTCGAACCCGTAGTATTTCTGCCATTCGCGTTTGAAGGCCTCGCTGTATCCAGCACGCGCCCAGAATTCAGGCTCTTCCAGGAAGATGGCATCAATGCCTGCATCGATGACTGGTTTAATTTCTTTCTCACAAAAGTAACGGATGAAGTTGTCGCTGGGCACGATATAGGGTACCATGTGACCGTGCCAAATGGTATCTCCTCTCATGTCCTTCTGCCCTTCATCAAGATGCTGTTTACCGTCCCATTGACCTGTAAAGTAGTCTTGGTATTCCCCCCAGGCTATTCCTGTCATGAAGTGTGTGGTATAACCACGCTGACGCCAACTCTTTACGCGGTCGAGGAAATGGGCATTCCCGCCACCAGAACCATACACCATCACCACGTCGGCACGTATGTCGATCACAGGTTTCCATCCTGATGCCGTCTGAAAGGTTGTTTTTTCACGTGGCAGAATGTCTTTATTCTTTGTCTGGGCGAACATGATGTTCATTCCCATCAAGAGGACAAGAGAGAATAGTAGTTTTTTCACAAGGCAAATATTTTTTGCTCAAATTTACAATATTTATTTCAAATTGTCAATTCAAGAAGTCAAAATTTGCTGTTTAAAATGAAAATATGTACATTTGTGGCTGGTAAAAAGATAAAAAGCATCACAACGATATGACTAACCGCAGATTTCTGACAGCATTGATTTCCCTCCTGTGTGTTTCACACCTGATGGCTTACAATTCCATTCTTGCACGCTATATCAAGCAGGATTACCAGGGATGGGCAGATAGTGTGACTAACGTGCTGATCACCAATTTCCTCAATGTCAACAAGGGCACATTCTATTCCACTCCCAATGATGTGGAGAAAAGTTCCACCTATATTTATTGGCAGCAGGCTCACGCGATGGATGTGCTTATATATGGCTACGAGAACAATCAGGAGACCAATTCCACGCTGGCCAACCGCTACAAGCTTTATATGCGGCGCTGGGTTCAGAATCATGCAAACAACTATTATTCAAGCACTTCTGACGGAACGGGATTCCTTAATCCCTATACTGATGATATGTGTTGGATTTGCCTGACATTAATCCACATGGGAGAAGCCACAGGAACGACTACCTACATCACAACAGCAAAGACGGTGTTCGACCGCTACATCATCACTCGAGGCTCTGAAACGGATGACGGCATCATGCTTCCCTGGAATTGGGATCAAGGAGCAGGACCGAATGCATGCACCAATTCTCCTGCTTGTCTGGTTGCAGCCAAGCTTTACAATCATTATGGAGCAGAGAAGTACCTCACTTATGCTGAAGGCCT
>CAMKMK010000080.1 GCA_946413885.1 uncultured Prevotellaceae bacterium | reverse complement strand
CATAGAAACTATTATGCTCTATTCTTCCAGTTCAAAGTTGCTAACCCTGCTTGTGGAGAATTCGTCAGCATCTATAATGCTTCTGGCCACATGGTATACTCTGGTAGAGTGGAGCAAAACGATGAAACCATCTCTCTGCATTCACTCCCCCATGGAATCTACATCATTCATGTGGGAGATCAGACTGCTAAGGTGAAAAGATAATATTCTCAGATATGCATGAAGTAATCTATAGTCCTCTACACTTGAAAATGAGGTCTTTAGCTTCTGTCACTTCCTGAAATTTTTTCTGGGCAACTTGACGAATTTCCTCACTCATCTGAGCAACACGATCAGGATGATTCTGCATAGCATGCTTACGATAAGCCTGTCGCACTTCATCATCTGTAGCAGTGGATGGAATTCCTAACGTCTGATAAGCTTTCGCTAAAGAACTGGCTTGTTCTGGGCGCTGATAGGTTTGACGATACTTTTGGTAACGACGCTGATAGCCAGCTTGCTGATGAAAGAATTCCTCGGCTTGCTTAGCACGTTTTTTTCGCGTAAAGAATCCTTCTATCATGGTTCCTAAGAAAAAGAACCAGATCATCACCCAGAATCCCCCATGCCGATAGCCATAAATAGCCAAGATCCACTTTATTAGCCACATAATCATTGAATTTCATGACAAAGGTAGACCTTTTCTGCTTTTTTTGCAAAAAAAATGATACCTTTGCATATAACTTTAATCAAAAAATAACAAAATTCATTCTTTATCATGAAACGACTCAGATATCTACTGATTACCAGTTTAGCATTATTATTAGGTAACGAACAAATCTCAGCCAACGTGAACATCATCCCCCAGCCTACCACTATTGTGGAGAAAAAAGGTTGTTATGTCTTACCTGAGAATCTTACCATTGGATTCAACAACGAATCTCTCGAACCTGCAGCTCAATATCTGCAAGAGAAGCTGGCTCCTGCTACAGGATACCGCATCACACTGAAGAAAGGAACTCAGGGAAATATCCTCTTACAGCTTACCTTTCCTATAAATCAAGAAGATGAAAGCTATTTCTTCCAGTCAAGCATTGAAGGCATTACAATTAAATCTTCCAGCTATAAAGGTATCATACATGGTATCTCTACACTTCGTCAGCTTCTTCCATACCAAATAGAATCGGAGTCTATCATTCGAGGTATAACATGGGAGGTTCCTGCAGTAAAGATTGAAGATGCTCCTATCTACGAATGGCGCGGCTTGATGCTTGATCCTGTCCGCCATTTCTACTCTGTCAATGAGACAAAGCGGTTGCTCGATATCATGGCGCTTTATAAACTATCCAAATTTCATTGGCATCTAATTGATTCCCAAGCATGGAGAATTGAAATCAAGAAATATCCTTTGCTGACTGACAAGGGGGCATGGCGCAACCCACAAGAAGAATATATTGACGTAGCCTGCGAACAAAGAGCAATCAATGAGAAGAATCCCGTTATGCATTTACCACAAAACTATTTCCGGATGCAAAATGGCAAACGTATGTATGGTGGTTACTATACTCAGGATGATATCCGTGAGATAGTTGCTTATGCAGCTGTTCGAGGTATTGATGTCGTACCTGAAATCGATATGCCTGGTCACAACTGGATGGCCACTCAATGTTATCCTTGGCTCAGTTGCGGTCACGATGGTAACGATCCTCTATGTCTAGGTAGCGATTCAGTAATGCAGTTCTGTCGCGATGTCTTCAAGGAGGTATTTGAACTTTTTCCATACAACTTCGCTGAGATAGGGGGCGACGAAGTAGGTCGTGGGAGATGGGCAAATTGCCCTCTCTGTCAGGCACGCATTAAGGAGCAGAATTTGGGCGGACTGGAAGAATTGCAATCATGGTTCACTCGCGAAATGGAAAAATACTTCAATGAAAACGGTCGGCGCCTGATTGGTTGGGACGAGATTCTCGAAGGTGGCGTTTCACCCACAGCTACCGTCAACTGGTGGCAAGGATATCATGGCGATGTAGTACAACGCTCAACAGCTGGAGGTAACGAAGTCATTTGTTGTCCCACCACTTTCTGCTACTTTGATTATCCCCAGGACAATAATACGATGCGTACTCTCTATGAAGGCGACGTTGTGCCAACTGATCTGTCTGATGATCAAAAGAAACTGGTGAAGGGTATGCAAGCCAACATCTGGTGTGAATATATTCCTTCCGAAGCCCGGATGCAGTACATGGTGTTCCCACGCGCGTTAGCTTTGGCTGAAAAAGCATGGACCACACAAAATCGACAAGGTTGGGATTCCTATCTGTATCGCCTTAATGATCATCTGATGCGTCTCTCCACAATGAAAGTCAATTATCGTCCATTAAACGAATAAATCCATGAAAAAAATCATTTTATTGATAATAGCCCTAACTGCTGTTGCACTCTCTATTTTCTTTATTCAGTCGAGGAATCAACCTGGTAGTTTCTGTGTTGGCGACAAAACTTTCCTGCTTAACGACAAGCCCTTTGTAGTAAAAGCAGCTGAGGTACATTATCCACGTATTCCTCGTCCCTACTGGGAGCATCGCATCAAGATGTGCAAGGCCTTGGGCATGAACACGTTGTGCATCTATATCTTCTGGAACATCCATGAACAACAGGAGGGTCAGTTTGATTTCACGGGCAACAACGATATCCGCGCCTTCGTCCAGTTGGCTAAGAAGAACGGCATGTACGTCATCGTGCGCCCAGGTCCCTATGTCTGCGCTGAGTGGGAAATGGGTGGTCTGCCCTGGTGGCTGCTGAAAAAGAAGGATATTCGTTTGCGCGAACAAGATCCTTATTTCATGGAACGTCTTGAAATCTTCGAAAAGAAAGTAGGTGAACAATTGGGCGATCTGACCATTGATAAAGGTGGTCCTATCATCATGGTTCAAGTGGAGAACGAATATGGCTCCTACGGTGAGGACAAGCCCTACATTAGTGCCGTACGCGACATCATTCGCAAGAGTGGATTCGATAAGGTGGAACTTTTCCAATGTGACTGGAGCTCAAACTTTACAAAGAACGGACTTGAAGATTTGACGTGGACAATGAACTTCGGCACAGGAGCAAATATCGACCAAGAGTTCAAGAGCCTGGGCGAATTGCGTCCCAACTCTCCCAAGATGTGCTCTGAGTTCTGGAGCGGATGGTTTGACAAATGGGGTGGTCGCCACGAGACACGCGGTGCGGAAGAGATGGTCGATGGAATCAGTCAGATGCTGGATCGAGGCATCAGCTTCTCGCTCTACATGACTCACGGAGGTACGAACTGGGGGCATTGGGCAGGTGCCAACAGTCCCGGTTTCGCACCCGATGTCACCTCTTACGATTATGATGCCCCCATCAATGAGGCTGGACAAGCGACAGACAAATTCTGGAAATTGCGCGAGGCAATGGAGAAATATAGCGGCGAGTGGGATCCCCAAACACAGAAGTGGATAGGAAGCAAGAATTTGCCAGAAGTACCCAAAGAATACCCAACCATTGCGATTCCTAAGTTCGAATTGAAGGAGTTCGCTCCATTGGTTTACGGCTGTGGCGGGCTTTGCACAGGAGAAGACCAAGACAACCTTACCTTTGAATATAATGGACTTGGATGGGGTTACATGCTTTATAGCGTTGACTTACCTGAAGTTCCTGCCCAGAGTGTACTCACCTTCGAACCGCACGATTACGCACAAGTCTTTGTAAATGATAAATTCATAGGCAAGATAGATCGTGTGAAGCACGAAACGTCACTGATACTTCCAGCCACCAAGAAAGGCGATGAACTTATCATTCTTGTAGAGGCAATGGGACGCATCAACTTCGGTCGAGCCATCAAGGACTTCAAAGGTATTGTGGGCGATGTGCAGATGAAGGCAAACATGGATGGACATGAGTTGAACTATACGCTGAAGGGATGGGAAAAGTATCCTATCGACGATGCATACAAATGGGCCATCTGGGCCTTGGACGGCAGCTCTGGCAAGCGAGTGGATGAATATCATGAAGGCTTTCAGCTTGAGATCAATGCATTTGGCACACGTGGCTATTATCGCGGCTATTTTAATTTAAATAAGGTAGGCGACACCTTCCTGAACCTCGAGAACTGGGGCAAGGGACAGGTTTATGTGAATGGTTTCGCTATTGGTCGCCACTGGTACATTGGCCCGCAACAGACGCTCTATGTCCCTGGTTGCTGGCTGAAGAAAGGACAGAACGAAGTTGTCGTTCTCGATGTGATGGGACCACGTGGGGAGAGGACCATTGAAGGACTTCAGAAGCCCATCATAGACCGCCTGAACCTCGACCGTCCACAAACGCATCGCCTTGAAGGGCAGAACCTTGACCTCAGTGGAGAGAAACCTGTGATGGAAGGTAAATTCAAGCCTGGAAATGGATGGCAAGAGGTGAAATTCCCACAGCCCGTCTCTGGTCGATACGTATGCATCGAAGCGCTCGATAGCCACATGAACCGCGAATACTGCTGCATAGCAGAATGGTACATGCTGGGAGCCGACGGCACACGTCTCTCCCGCGAATCCTGGAAGGTTGCCTATTGCGACGACGAAGACATCGAGTCGGGCAACAAGACTGCCGACAAGATCTTTGATCTTCAGGAAAGCACCTACTGGTCAACGAATCAAGGAATCAAGTATCCTCATCACCTCATCATTGATCTCGGACAGGATCAAACCTTTACTGGTTTCCAATACCTTCCCCGCGTGGAAGAAGGTGCACCTGAGAGCATCAAGCATTATCGAATCTATGTCAAAAGTGATAGTTTTAAATTCTGAACCTGATTCACATCATCTTAGCAGACCCTGAACCAAACGATATGAAGAGAACATTCTATGTGCTGGCACTCTTTCTTTTTGCCATCAACCTATACGCTCAAAAGACCATTCTGGAAGAAATCAGAGAGGACCAGAATGTCAGTGGCGGAGGCTACTATGCTTATCCGTATCCCCAACACCCGCTGCCTCGATTGACTCCAGCCCCCAAGGGGTACAAACCTTTCTACATCAGCCATTATGGACGTCACGGAAGCCGTTGGTTGCATGATACCAAATTATACAAGAATTCGGTAGAGACGCTTAACAAGGCTGACCGCTACGGAAAACTTACCGCACGTGGCCAGGAAGTCCTTGTCCAACTACGCCAAATCCTGGAAGAATCCAAGGGACGTATTGGTGAACTGACACCTGTGGGAGCACGCCAGCATGCAGGCATCGCCCAACGCATGACAAAGAACTTTCCTGAGATCTTCAAAGGGGAAGGTGTAATCGATTGTAAATCCAGCGTCGTCATGCGATGTGCCCTTTCCATGCTCAACGAGGTAAAAGAATTCCAAGCCTTTAATCCTCGCCTTCGCATTTCAGCGGATGCCAGCCAGGCTGACATGTGGTACTTGGTCTATGGAAATGAGAAAGCCAACGAATTAGAGCGTCGCGCAAGAGACAATGAAATAGCCGAATATAGAAGCAAACACATGCATCTCGACCATTTCCTGCATACGCTCTTTACTGATCAGCAGTTCGTCCAAGACAGTCTTGACGTGAAGAATTTCATCAGCAACATGGCAGCCATCATATCCAACCAGCAAAGCCACGACACGGGTGTCTCCTTCTGGGATCTTTTCGATGAACAGGAACTCCTTGACAACTTTTTGTGCGAGAATGCTTTTTGGTACGTGGTCCGCAGCTCATCCCCTATCACTCAAAGCTATATGCCTCACTTGGCCGAGAATCTTCTTCGCAATATCATCGAATCAGCAGATAAAGCCATCTCAGACGGCAAGTGCCAAGCTCATCTCCGATTTGGTCACGATGCTTGTCTGATGCCTCTCGTCAGTCTGATGAACGTGGGAAATTATGGGGCAGTCATCGATGACCTGGAAGATCTCACAAGTCGTAACTGGCTGATGCATCATGTTATTCCAATGGCAGGTAACCTTCAGCTCATTTTCTATCGCAAGAAGAAGTCCGACGACATCCTTGTCAAAGCTCTCCTTTGTGAGAATGAAGTTACTTTCCCTGTGCAGACCGACCTCGCGCCTTATTATCATTGGTCTGACGTGCGTGACTATTATCTGAAGATGCTCCAGCCCTGATTTGAAGAGACATAACCCAAGGAATCTCATGTCCAAACAACGGCTGAAAGATCTTAAGACCGCATTGCGTGTGTTAGGGGACCTTGATACGGAGGTTCCTCGAGAGGTTTTCATCGAGATTTCACAAAGAATCCGTAACAGAGAGACTGCCAACGAGGAACGACGCATGAAGCGAATGAGTGAGGAAGAACTCGTTCTTCATGAGAGAAGAACACGTCGAATCCTGCGAGTCAACACGTTCGATGGAAGGATACTACAGGAGAAGACCAACGATGCGACCTTTCTTCTTGCATTACAGGAAGCAGGAACGGATCAGTTGAGGGCTATTGAGCACCTCGTCGTTCGCAATCATCCCCTCTTCATCCATGATTTATCAGGAAAACGCAAACGCATCACGGGCTACAAGATGATCCAATCAGGACTCTTCGTCTTCAACAAGACCAAGACGTCTGAAAAACTCTATATCCTGAAACAACTGGACTCCTGCCTACAATTGAACTGGGAAATCCTGCTACTATAAAAAAGGGAAAGAGAGGACCTTAACGATTGTCGAGACAGGCATCCAGCTCACGGGTAATGAGCTCCTTGTCGAGATGCTGGCCGATAAAGACGAGCTTTTGCATACGGTCGCCATAATCAGGGTCCCAATCACGACGAAGACCAGCATCGCGATCCAGCATTTTCTCCAACTCGTCCTTGGGCATAGTGGCATACCATTGGCCTGCATTGCGCAGGGAGAACTGCTTGCCTGCCTGTTCGAAAACGTAGCAAGTATCTTCCTCACGTGTGAAATAACAGATTCCCTTGGCACGGATGATGTTGGCTGGCCAATTGCGTGCCACGAAGTGATCGAAGAGACTGAGCTTAAGGGGCTGACGACGATAATAAACGAATGTGCCGATGCCGTATTCCTCAGCCTCACCTTCATCGTCATGATGATGGTGATGGTGGTGACCTTCATGGTGATCGCGATCCTCTTCATCATGATCCTCGTGCTCATGATGATGCTCATGCTCTTCCTCTTCCTCGTGGTCATCATCCTCGCGATGCTCGAGTTCTGCTATCCAGGCAGCCGAAGTGGCAACCTTGTCGAAGTCAAACATGCCGGTGTTGACAATCTTGTCGAGGTCAACATCACCATAATTGCACTCCAGTATCTCAGCCTTTGGTTGCAGGGTACGCACAATCTCACGGATGCGTCCCAGTTCCTTTGGCGTCACCTCAGCAGCCTTGTTGAGAAGGATAATGTTGCAGAACTCAATCTGTTGAATGATCAGGTTCTCGATGTCCTCTTCGTCGATATTGTCGTCAACAAGATTGTCACCATTCCCAAACTCATCACGCATACGCAGAGCATCGACAACCGTCACGATGCAATCAAGCACAGGAGTTCCACCTTCTGAATAACGGGCATCCAGCTGAGGAATTGAACAGATGGTTTGAGCAATGGGACCAGGTTCACAGATACCACTCGCCTCGATGACAATATAGTCGAAACGATGCATGGAAACAATATCGTGCAACTGCTGGACGAGATCCATCTTGAGGGTACAGCAGATGCAACCGTTCTGGAGAGCAACAAGACTATCGTCGCTCTGACCGACAATGCCACCCTGCTGAATGAGGTTAGCATCGATATTCACTTCACCTATATCATTTACGATGACTGCAAACTTGATACCTTTCCTGTTGGAAAGTATACGATTAAGAAGTGTGGTCTTACCGCTGCCCAAATAACCTGTGAGCAGCAAAACAGGAGTATTTACCTTATTCATATACAACAGTTCAAAAATAGTCTTCTACAAAAGTCATGCAAAGTTATACCCTTTTTATCAAAGCACAAAAGTATTCTCAAAAAAATTGTTTATCTTTGTCATCGAAAACATAATGATCGATGACCAAAGTCTTTTATATACTTCTGCTTATCCTAATCTGTACCCCTTCTGCAGGGCAAGATTTCGAGGCATACAAAGGGACCGTCCCAGGAAGTTACAATTATTGGTTCTTTGACCCCCAAACAGAAGACGATCCCAACGCCCACTTCCCCCTCCTCATCTTTCTGCATGGAGCCAGCCTGTGTGGCAACAACCTGGACAAAGTGAAACGGTACGGCCCCATCAGCGCTGTGGCGAGGGGGCGAAGCATAGACAGCTACATCCTGGCTCCTCAGAACAACGGAGGGGCATGGCGACCAGAAAAAATCATGAAGATAGTGGATTGGGCTATCGAGCACTATGCGGTAGACACAACACGCATTTATGTCTACGGAATGAGCCTGGGAGGTTACGGAACGATAGACTTCACGGCCACCTATCCTGAGCGAGTGGCAGCAGCGATGGCCATATGTGGAGGAGGCAGCGTGAAGGACCTGTCAGGCCTCTCGAAAGTACCCCTTTGGATCATTCATGGGACAGCAGACCGTGCCGTTTCTATCAAAGAGTCAGACCGTGTGGTGAATGCCATCAAGGCAACGGGCGATGAATCGCGACTGATATACACAAAGCTACCAGGAGTGGATCATGGAAGGCCCGCTCGCCTCTTCTACATGTACCAGACCTACGACTGGCTCTTCAGTCATAGCACTCAAGACCCCAATCGTGAAGTCTGCCGCGACTTCGAGGTAACCAAGGAAATGCTGAATCAGGCATACCAGGACCTTGGCAGAAATCAGCAAATAGATGAGACAGAGTATGAGTAAGGCATATCAGCCGATAAGATGATACAAATCTAGAGGCTTTGAAAGAGGGTGAAAGGAGTAAGGAGCATCTCGCTATTCAGAAAGTATCACTTAACGATAGAAATGCATAACTATAATAGGCAAGATGTACTTGTTGAGGTTTATCCAGGATTTTGTGATATGTTCCTAAATCCAGTACTATCCTAGTATCATTATTCGCACTCTCCTCACTAGAATCACTAATCTCTGATTTCCTTGCTGTCCTGACAGAATTAACATCGTAATACCCTCTGATACCTCCTTCATAATAAGGAGCAAAATATCGTATCTGTTTTAGATTATACTTTGATGGAAATTTACGTCCGAAATAGTACATGTTAGCCTCGTTGCTTTTAAATATCTCGACCTTCTCTGGTTTTACGACACCAACAATTAGATCTACAGACTTGTTGTATTCAACATCAGGTTCTGCCGCCATCAGGGGGGCACCAAGATTCTGTTCAATCAGATATTCTTTCAGTTCTAGTATCGTGTATGGAGGATCTTTCCGATGTAACATATAGTGGCAGTTGGGGCAGACCGGTACCAAATCAGTTGCTACGTTCAACTGATATTCCTTACCTATACTTGAGATTGGGACCACATGATGAACATGAATAAAGTTGCGACCTTTCTCACCATACGTCTCTTCGAAATCAAGACCACAAACGGAACACTTATAACCTTTTCTTGCCACACATTCCATACGAGCCTTCTGATTGCGCTCATATTTATTGGCTTTGACAGTCATCAAAGCACCCTCATACAACTTCTCGTCATCCTCAGGATAGTCCACATCATACACATCATCATTCACCATCTGATAGGGATGTAGCAGGAAATCTATTAACCCTTGGTCTTTACATTCTCTGACACTCCTCGGAATACCTTCATAGCCATGTTCATGCAGATGGTGCAACGAGAGGATATCGTCCTCATATTCCTCT
>CAMKMK010000079.1 GCA_946413885.1 uncultured Prevotellaceae bacterium | reverse complement strand
GAGCCCTGACAGGTATGTTTGTGACAGCAGCCGTACAAAGCTCGACTGCGACCACCCTGATGACTGTCTCCTTCGTGAACGCTGGTCTGCTCACCCTCATTCAGGCCATCAGCGTCATCATGGGCGCAAACATTGGAACAACCCTGACGGCATGGATTATGTCGCTGGGAATGGGCTTTACCATCACAGACTTCGTGTATCCAGCCTTTTTCATGGGCATCATCCTCATCTACATGAAAAAGCGCCGCATCGTTGGCGATTTCCTTTTTGGCGTTGCTTTCATGTTCTTGGGATTGGGCACGCTGAAGGAGACAGGCTTCAACTTGGTGCAGGACCCCAATGCCAACATCGCCATCAGCGAGTTCTTCCAAAACTTCAACGAGCCCAGTTTCTTCAATTCCCTACTCTTTCTTCTTATTGGTACTGTGCTGACGCTTTGCGTTCAGTCCTCAGCCGCTATCATGGCCATCACCATGATGCTCTGCTCCACAGGTGTGCTCCATGTCGATCAGGGAATCATGCTGGTGTTGGGCGAGAACGTGGGTACCACGATTACAGCAAACATCGTGGCTATGGGTGCGAATACCCAAGCCCGTCGTGCTGCCTTCGCTCATTTGAGCTTCAATGCAGTAGGCGTCTTTTGGGTATTGCTCCTGATAAAACCATTCTATCACATCGTCTGCTCCATCTCTGGCTACGACCCGTCGATGAGCCCCGCAGACCCCAATTTCGCCCTGAAAACCAGTGTGATGCTGGCCACTTTCCACTCGACCTTCAACATCAGCAATACGGCGCTGCTTATATGGTTCATTCCTCAAATCGAGAAATTCGTTTGCTGGGTCATCAAGCCAAAAACAGTTGGAGAGGAAGAGGACTTCAAGTTGCATTTCATCACCTCTGGTATCATGAAGACCCCAGAACTATCTGTATTAGAGGCACATAAAGAGATAACTGCATTCTGCGAACGTATCCAACGCATGTTTGGAATGGTACGCGAGTTGCTGACTGAGAAGGACCAGAACAAGTTCGTAAAACTTTTCAGCCGCATAGAGAAATATGAGAACATCGCGGACAACATGGAAATCAGTATCGCAGACTATCTGGATCAGGTGAGCGACGCCCATTTGAGCGATGACACGAAAGCCAAGATACGTGCCATGTTGCGTGAGATATCTGAGGTAGAGAGCATTGGAGACTCATGCTACAACATGGCTCGCACAATCAACCTGAAGGTTCAGGGCAAGAAAGAGCACTTCACGGAAAAGCATTACTCAAACCTGCATACCATGATGGACCTCACCAATCAAGCCTTGACCCAGATGAACCAGCTGATGAGTGGACGCAAGGAGTACTTCGACGTGAACCGTTGCTACAACATTGAGAACGAGATAAACAACTATCGCGACCAGTTGAAATCCCAGAATATAATTGATGTCAACAACCATAATTACTCGTACGCGATTGGCACCATATACATGGACCTCATCAATGGTTGCGAGAAGCTGGGAGACTACGTAGTGAACGTCATAGAGGCTCGTATGGGAACCAGAATGCGCTCCTGAACAACGAGCGAAATGACCTGTCGAAAAGGCTGAAAAAACACAACGTGTTGAAATCGCAAAGACAACACGTTGAAACCGCAAAGACAACACGTTGAAATTGCAAAGACAACACGTTGTCTTTTGCATATTGACTGGAGGGGGTTCTTGGTCCCAAAGTTTCGACGTAAACTGGTGGAAGGAGAATGAAGATGAGGGCATAGAACAGATTCCGTCGTTTCATTGCTGGGAAAAGGGGGAGGAATATACATTATTTAAGATAGAAAACTGACGTTATTTCGAGTTTTTTTACTACCTTTGCGCCCGTTATAAAAATAAGGAAGTAGAAAAAATGTTTTCGAGTAGCAGAAACAACACTATATCTTTCGTGGCTCAATTAGACAATAACGTCGACGAGCTGATTAATAAAGACATCGATGGGAACGGTATTCCTTTGCTGGCTTTGCGAGACTCTGTTCTGGCTCCAGGTACAGTAGTGCCTGTGAACATAGGGCGTGATATCAGCCGCAACATCGTGAAGGACGCTGAAAAGAATGGCAGCCTTCTGGTTGTTGTTACCCAAAAGGTTGGATCGACTGAGATTCCTCAACAGAATGAGTTGTACGGGATAGGAACGATGGCAAGTGTGGTTCACTTGATGAAACTTCCTGACGGCAACTACAACATCTTGTTGCAAGGACTTAATCGAGTGAAGATCAAGAGAGTGGAACTGGTAGGTTCCCTTAAAGATATGCATCTGGAGGCTGACGTGGAGAATTATCCCGTTTCTCCTGTGGCAAAAGAGAATGCTCTGGAATACGAGACCATCGTGGACATGATACGTCAGCATTATCATCAATTGGCTGACACCGTTGATGCTATCCCTGATGAGATGGTTCAGTTTGTGGAGAGAATCAAATGCCTCCCATTCGTCGTGAATTTCATCATACAGAATCTTCCCATCGAGATCGTCAATAAGATGTACATTCTTGAGATTGACTCTGAGGAAGAACGTGCCATCGAATTGCTGAGACAACTGAAAGCCTTGCTGAACCTGGCGAATCTGAAACGCAATATCGAGCATAAGACTCGCATGGATCTCGACAAGCAGCAGCGAGACTACTACATTAGTCAGGAGATCAGGAACCTGCAGTCAGAGTTGGGTAATGGCGATGAAAACACCAACAAGATGGATGACATTGCCAAGATGCGTATCCAAGCCTTTGACAAGGAATGGAGTCCCACAATGGCAAGCACCTTCGAGAAGGAACTGAATCGACTGAACCGCATCAATGCCCAAAGCCCTGACTACAACATTCAGCTCAACTACGTGCAGACTATCCTGCAGCTGCCTTGGGACTATTGCACGAAGGACAGCCTGAACATGAAAAGGGCAGAACGTATCCTGAATCGTGACCATTATGGAATGGAGAAAGTGAAGGAACGCATTCTGGAACACTTGGCGGTACTGAAGCTGCGTGGTGACCAAAAGAGTCCCATCATCTGTCTCTATGGCCCTCCAGGAGTGGGAAAAACGAGTTTGGGCAAGAGCATCGCAACAGCCCTGAAGCGCAAATATGTGCGTATAAGTTTGGGAGGCATGCACGACGAGAGTGAGATACGTGGCCATCGCAGGACCTACATTGGCGCGATGCCTGGACGAATCATCAAAAGCATGATAAAGGCTGGCAGCAGCAATCCTGTCTTCATCCTGGACGAGATAGACAAGATCACGCAGAACACCAACAACGGTGACCCCTCGTCAGCCATGCTGGAGGTGTTAGACCCTGAACAGAACAATGCTTTCCACGACAACTATCTGGACATCGATTATGATCTGAGCCGCGTAATGTTTATCGCAACGGCCAATGACATCAACACCATCCCTCGCCCCTTACTTGACCGTATGGAACTCATCGAGGTTGGTGGCTATATAACTGAGGAGAAGATTGAGATAGCCAAACGTCACTTGGTGCCTAAGGAGAAGGAAAAGAACGGAATGGCTAACCAGAAGGATCTGAAGCTGAGCAAGGATGCGCTGGAATACGTGATTGAACATTACACGAGAGAGAGCGGAGTGCGCGGATTGGAGAAACAAATCAACAAGATTTTCCGCAAACTTGCCCTGTCAATGGCTCGCGACGAGGAACTGGAAGCCCGTACCTTGCCTCCTGAAGCCGTAGAGAAACTATTGGGCAAACCCGTCTTCGATCGTGACAAATATCAAGGTAACGATACTGCTGGTGTCGTAACGGGATTGGCTTGGACAAGTGTAGGAGGAGAAATCCTCTTTATAGAAACAAGCCTGAGCAGAGGCAAGGGAGGACGACTGACACTTACAGGCAACTTGGGAGACGTAATGAAGGAGAGTGCCATGCTTGCCTTAGAGTACATTAAGGCGCATGCTGACAACCTGAACATCGACATGCGTATCTTCGACAACTACAACATCCACATTCACGTACCTGAAGGAGCCGTGCCCAAGGATGGCCCTAGCGCAGGAGTCACGATGGCAACAAGTATCGCCAGCGCTTTGACACAACGCAAGGTACGCAAAAAAACGGCTATGACGGGAGAAATCACTCTGAGAGGCAAGGTATTGCCTGTGGGTGGCATCAAGGAAAAGATTTTGGCAGCAAAACGTGCAGGCATTACGGATCTTATCCTCTGCAATCAGAACAAGAAGGACATAGATGAAATCCCAGACATGTACCTGAAAGGCTTGACCTTCCATTATGTGGACACAGTGACTGACGTGTGGAACTATGCTTTATTGGACGAGAAGGTACAAGACGCCATCGAGTTCAAGTTGGAAAACAATGACAAGAAAAGTGACGAAGAAGCGTAGATGACATTCGACCTGATAAAAACGGATGAAAAGACTTCTGCCAGAGCAGGATTGATTACAACTGATCACGGCCAGATAGAAACTCCCATCTTCATGCCTGTGGGTACGGTTGGAAGTGTGAAAGGACTGACGGTACGCGATCTTCATCAGGAAGTTGGAGCCCAAATCATCTTAGGAAACACGTACCATCTGTACCTTCGACCAGGTACGAGTATTCTGGAGAAAGCTGGTGGACTTCATAAGTTCAACGGATGGGACGGCCCTATCCTGACTGACAGCGGAGGATTCCAAGTCTTTTCCTTGACAGGTATCCGTAAACTGACAGAAGAGGGATGCACCTTCCAAAGCCACATCGATGGCAGCAAGCACATTTTTACTCCTGAGAAAGTGATTGACATCGAGCGAAGCATAGGTGCAGACATCATTATGGCTCTCGATGAATGTCCTCCAGGCACAAGTGATTACAACTACGCAAAGAAGAGCCTTGGATTGACCCATCGTTGGCTGGATCGCTGTATCAAACAATTCAATGAGACGGAACCTCTCTACGGTCATCATCAGAGTCTCTTCCCCATCGTACAGGGTTGTACCTACAAGGACCTGCGTACACAAAGTGCAGAATTCGTTGCAAGCAAGGATGCTGATGGAAATGCTATTGGCGGCTTGGCTGTGGGTGAACCTGCTGAAGTGATGTACGAAATGATTGAATTGGTAAACGGCATCTTGCCTAAGGATCGTCCTCGCTATCTGATGGGAGTGGGAACACCTGTAAATCTGTTGGAATCCATCGAACGGGGGGTGGACATGTTTGATTGTGTCATGCCAACTCGTAATGGACGCAATGCCATGCTCTTCACAAGCGAGGGCATCATGAACATGCGCAACAAAAAATGGGAAGATGATTTCTCCCCTATTGATCCCAATGGAACAGCCGAGGTTGACACTTTCTATTCACGTGCCTATCTGCATCACCTCTTCAAGGCACAGGAATTGTTGGCCCTGGAAATTGCATCCATCCACAATCTCGCCTTCTATTTATGGCTGGTGAAAGAGGCTCGCAAACACATCCTGTCAGGAGACTTCTCTTCGTGGAAAAATCAAATGGTGCCACGAGTGAGCCAAAGATTATAAAAGAAAAAGGAACGACAGTCAACGAGATAATGAAGATTCCATTCCTGAAACGAATAGACCGCTACCTGATAGCCAAGTTCCTGGGTACATACTTCTTTAGCCTGATCCTGATTATCACGGTAGCCGTCGTGTTTGACTACAACGAGAATGTGGACAAGTTTACCACAAATCATGCCCCATGGAATGCCATTTTCTCCCAGTATTATCTCAACTTCATCCCCTATTACTGTAATCTTTTCAGCGCATTGTTTGTTTTCCTGAGCGTAATCTTTTTTACGAGCAAACTAGCTGACAACAGCGAGATTATTGCCATGATCAGTACAGGAATGAGTTTTGGACGACTGATGCGCCCCTACATGATTAGTGCTGCCCTTATTGCTGCCATGAGTTTCTATCTGGGCTCTGAAGTCATTCCTCGAGGCAGTATCAAGCGACTCGCTTTCGAGAATCAATACAAGCGCCTAAAGAAAAATCCCACGTATGCTGATAACGTCCAGATGCAGGTGGATACTGGCGTGATAGCTTTTCTGGAACACTTCGATGGCATCACAAAAACAGGTCATCACTTCAGCCTCGACAAGTTCGAACACAAGAAACTGGTGTCTCACCTGACAGCTACCTCAGTGGTGTATGACACGCTTAGTGACGTACGCTATCATTGGCAGTTACAGAACGTGACAATCCGCGATTTGCGTGGCATGAGAGAGAAGATTGATCATTATTCCAAGTTGGACAGTATCATCATGATGGAACCTCAGGATTTCCTGTTTACTAGAAACCAGCAAGAGACCATGACCAACAGCGAACTTCGTGAATACATCGAGAAACAACGTATTCGAGGCAGCGGAAACCTGAAAGCTTTCGAAGTGGAATACCATAAACGTTTCGCTTCACCCTTCGCAGCCTTCATCCTGGCAAGTATCGGCATGTCGCTTTCTTCGCGAAAAAGGAAAGGGGGCATGGGCATCTCGCTGGGAGTGGGCATTGCTCTGAGTGCAGCCTATATCCTGTTGCAAAGCGTCAGTGCCACATTCAGCGTGAACTCAGGATTGTATCCTTGGTTGGCTGCATGGTTGCCCAACATCCTCTTCTTCTTTATTGCTTGGTACCTATACAAGAAGGCTCCAAGATAACGAAGATGTGGATAGAAATAATATAAGGTATAAAAGATTAGAATGGACTTTTACGATTTGGACTTGAACGATCTGGTGCTTGATGCGTTGGATGACATGAATTTCACAGATACAACTCCTATCCAGGAACATGCCATTCCTCCCATTCTGGCAGGACGCGATATTGTTGGAGTAGCGCAGACAGGGACAGGAAAAACGGCTGCCTACCTGCTCCCCATTTTAAGCAAATTGCAGGATGGAGGATATCCCCATGATGCTATCAATTGTGTTATCATGGCGCCAACCCGCGAACTGGCGCAACAAATCGATCAGGCATTGCAGGGTTTCTCCTATTATCTGAATGTCAGCAACCTGGCCGTTTATGGCGGCAACGATGGAATCCGTTACGAACAAGAGAAACGAGCCATGCAAGGAGGTGCAGACATTATCATAGCCACACCAGGCCGTTTGATCAGTCACATCAGCTTGGGCAATGTGGATCTAAGCAAAGTCTCATTCTTCATTCTGGACGAAGCTGACCGCATGCTGGACATGGGATTCGTTGAAGATATTCTTCAGATAGAGAAAATGTTGCCTAAAGAGCGCCAGACAATCATGTTCAGCGCGACCATGCCTCAGAAGATTCAGGAACTTGCCAATACCATCCTGCGCGACCCTGTCGAGGTGAAATTGGCTGTAAGCAAGCCCGCTGACAAAATCAACCAGATGGCATACATCTGCTACGAACCTCAGAAATTGCCTATCATCAAGAGTCTTTTCAAAGCAGAAAAACCTGAACGTGTGCTCATCTTCACTGGTTCAAAACTGAAAACCAAGGAACTTACCATCGCTATCAAAAGTGCTGGATACAATGCCAAAGCCATGCACAGCGACCTTCTTCAGAGTGAACGCGACGAGGTGATGTACGAGTTCCGCTCAGGCAAGATAGACATCCTGGTAGCGACAGACATTGTGTCACGTGGAATCGATATCGATGACATCCAACTGGTCATTAATTTTGATGTGCCCCGCGATGAAGAAGACTACGTTCATCGTATTGGCCGTACAGCACGAGCTGGAAGAGGCGGCGAGGCCATTACCTTCGTAAGTGAAAAAGACCAGCCTCTTTTCAGGGACATCGAACGCTTTTTAGGAAAGGAAATCAAGAAATGTCCAATACCAGAAGAATTGGGCGAGGCCCCAACGTATTCAGGGAAAAACGAGAAGAAGGGAAAGCGAAGGAGGAACTATCGAGGGAATGGGAAAAAAAGAAACGGGAACGATAAAAGTCGTTACAACGAACAGAAAAAGAGGAATCGCAAGAAGAAGGATATGAAAGACTAATCCAACTTCCTGCGATAATCGATCATCTTTATTGCAGTAACGGCACACTCATCGCCCTTATTGCCTAAAATGCCGCCACAACGGGCTTCTGCCTGATCGTGATTGTTGCAAGTGAGGAGACCGTAGATGACTGGTATGTCCCCCTGAAGATTCAATGTGGCCAAACCATTCGTAGTACCCTGACAGATATAATCGAAATGAGGCGTATCGCCACGAATGACACATCCGATGGCAATCACGGCATCCACCTTGCCACTCTTTACCATCTGGCTACTGCCGTAAACCAACTCGAAACTGCCAGGAACAGTCATGACGCAGATATTCTCCTCGAGAGCACCATGACGCAAGAGTGTATCATAAGCGCCCTGTAGTAGGGCGCCTGTGATATTGTTGTTCCATTCGCTGACTACGATTCCAAACCGCATGTCCTCAGCTGAGGGAACGGAGGAAGGATCGTAATCAGAAAGGTTATGAAGACTGGATGCCATCTGATTACTTGCTCAGACGCTCAATGTACTTGTCAACCTCATTGTAGGCTTGACTCTGCTTATACTTCTCCTTGATCTGTTTGTAGCAGTCGAGAGCCTTGTCGTTTTGTTGCAGAGACTCGAAGATCTGGCCTGCCTGAAGAAGATAAATGGGACTCAACGTATTGTTGTCAGCTTCCTTGGCAGCCTTCAGCAACGTGCTGGTAGCCTTGTCGTTATCGCCAAGCTCAGCATAAATGTTACCAAGCATACCGATTACAGAGGGACTTACCATCTCGTCGCCACAGTCATCGAAACTCTGAAGCATGTCAACAGCCTCCTGGAATTTGCCATCCTTATAATAGCAGATACCTGCATACAGACGAGCCAGATTGCCAGCCTTGGTGCTGCCAAACTGATCGATTACAGAGAGGAAGCCACCGCTTTCACCATCACCATTCAGGGCTTTGTCGAAAGTACCTGCCTGGAAGATCTGCTCAGCCTTGAAAAGAGCCTCATTAGCCTTCTCGTTGCGAGGAACAATGTAGAACTGATGGATCAGCAGACATGCGATAATGATAGCCAAGATGGTGCCACCACCATAAAGAATCGCTTTCTTGTTTTTCTCGAAAAATGATTTGGAGGCCTGGATGGTTTCGTCTATCTCAGTAACCTCAGGTTTTCTGGTTTTTTTTGCCATTTTTATTTTGTTGTTAAATGTAATCACGCTTAAAGCGACGCAAATTTAGACAATTTATCCCACAAGTTAAAATTTATTGGAGAATATTTTGGATTTCATCCTCGAATTCGGAAGAAAATGCGTAAATTTGCATGAAAATGATACTTAAACACCTCTCTATACTGAACTATAAGAACATCGCTCTGGCAGAGATCGACCTCTCGTGTAGCGTGAATTGTTTCATTGGATTGAATGGGGAAGGCAAAACCAATTTGCTGGATGCCGTCTATTTCCTTTCACTTTGCAAAAGCAGCACGACAAGCCTCGACAACACCACCATCATGCACGGCGAGGACATGATGTCTCTGCAAGGTATCTACGAGCGCGAGGACGGCAGCATAGAGGAAATACATTGTGGACTCAAGAGAGGACAGAAGAAAGTGATGCGCAGGGGCAAGAAACCCTACAAAAGACTGGCTGAGCACATCGGACTCATTCCCCTCGTTTTTGTCTCTCCCTCAGACCAAATGCTCATTGCAGGCGGAAGCGAGGAGAGAAGACGCTTCATGGACATCGTGATTGCACAATGTGACCTACCCTATCTCGACAGCCTGACTCGCTACAACAAGGCTCTGCAGCAGAGGAATGCACTCCTGAAACAGGAAGATGAGCCAGATCCTGAACTCCTCACACTCATGGAGGAAGAAATGGCACGCGAAGGAGAATACATCTTTAAGA
>CAMKMK010000078.1 GCA_946413885.1 uncultured Prevotellaceae bacterium | reverse complement strand
CTATATTTCAATTATTTCAAAGAGCGATTTATCAACCTTTATTGGACAGTAGTGACAGAAGATTTAAAATAGACTAACAATAGAACATTATAAAATTTGACAATTATGGCAAAAGATTTTGATGATGACTCTTACGAAGAGTATGACGAGTACGAAGACAAGTCTTATGAGTGTGACGGTTACGAGTGGACAGAGGAAGATTCCTGGGATGCCCTGACTGATGGCATGTATGGCGATATGCCTAGCAACCCTATGGAATATGATGCAATGATGGATGCTATGGGATTCTAAAACAACGATGTTAAAATATAAGAATAAGCAGAAAATGGAAAACGAGTTGAAAAACATTGCTGAAAAACAGCAAGAGATGGTAAAGAATCAGAGGTTCTTCAAGAAAACAGTACAAGTGACAATTCTATTGATCGCTGGCATGTTGTTGGGTGAAATGATAGGATGCTACAGTTGTGAACGAGGGAATGGCCAGTCATCGTATGAAGACCGCATTGTAAACTCCGTGGATGAAGCCATCACGGAAGCTGTGAAGGCAAAAGAGACAGTCGATGGAATGAAGGTGAATGAGACAAAGACGCGGGTAATGGATTCTATTGGCTTGTACCGCAAAGGAGAGAAGTGGGGCTTCTATAACCTGAATACGGAAAAGGTGCTTGTAAGGAACTCTGCAGGTATTCCCAAGGAGTATGACAATGTAGGGTTCTATTCAGAAGGGCTGGCAGCTGTGCTGCAGGATGGAAAGATCGGCTTCGTGGACATCGAGGGGAAGCAGGTTATTCCATTCCAGTATCTCAGCAGGACAAACAAGGAGATGAAGGAAATCGCTTTTCATTATGGCTATTGCAGAATGGCTGGACGTGACGGCAGATTGGGTGTGATTGACAAGCGAGGAAATTGGACCATCAAACCCATTTACGAAGCTCTCAAAATGACTGAAGCTTGCGTCTATGCCTCAACAGCTACTTCAAGAGTGCAATTGAACTATAATGGAAAGGTCATGCAGAGCGACCTGATTGTCAGGGTGGAAGCCTTAGATACAACGGGGTACAATGTCTATTATGTCCAAGATGCATTGAACAAGGAACGCTGCGGCATAATGGATAATACGGGCAAGCGTTTGACGGAACCTATTTATCGAAGAGTGGAGAAACTAAGCCCAGAGTTGTTCAGGTGTTATTTCCTTGATGGTACGACGATGGAGGTCTTGCATTTTCCAGCCATAGAGAAGAAGCAGTAAGATTCCCCAATTTCGCATACTATAAATGAAGGAAGAGGTAAGAAGGAAGAGGTATGAAGGACACAGAAGACCAGGGTTAAAAGTATGTGCAAAATTTGCACACTCTGCTTCAGATAATACTATGGGAGCGCTGTCTTAATTCTTAACGGGTTTCAGGCCCATCTCCTCGGCTTTCTGCATCATGTACTGGCGAGCGGATTCATGGTCGTTGGGAATCAGGCTGTCCCAAATGGCGTCCTTCACTTTCTGCTTGAGAATGCCAATCTCTCGACAGGGTTCCAAGCCAAAGGTTTCCATGATTTCCTCGCCCGTTATGGGGTTCTTCCAGGTTCGATAATTATCACGAGCCTGCAAGTCTTTCAGCTTCTGGCGAACGATCTGGAAGTTGTCGAGGAAACGCTGCTTGCGTTGCTGATTCTTACTGGTTATGTCAGCCTCACAAAGAATCATCAGGTCGTCGATGTCCTCGCCTGCCTCGAAAAGCAAACGGCGAACTGCGCTATCCGTCACCTCCTGATCTGCTATGACAATGGGCCTCATGTGCAGTCCCACCAGTTTCTGGACATAACCCATGCGTTCATCCATTGGCAGTTTCATGCGACGGAAAATAACTGACACCATCTTTTCTCCTATATAGTCATGACTGTGGAACGTCCACCCTATCCCATTCTCCCATCGCTTGCTCCTGGGCTTCCCTATATCATGGAGCAAGGCTGCCCAGCGGAGCCAAAGAGAAGCAGCAGGATCTGTTGTCTTGGCTACATTATCCAACACTTCCAGGGTATGATAGAAATTGTCCTTGTGGGCACGTCCGTTGCGAACCTCTACTCCCTCCATCGCTGCCAGTTCAGGGAAGATGATGGGAAGCAATCCAGAGCGGCTCAGTTCGATGAAACCTATGCTGGGAGCAGGTGACATCATGATCTTGTTCAGTTCATCGATGATGCGTTCCTTGGAGATGATGCGGATACGCTCTGCATTACGGGAGAGAGCCATCAGCGTCTCGTCCTCGATCTGGAAACGAAGTTGGGTGGCAAAGCGGATGCATCGCATCATGCGCAAGGGGTCATCAGAGAATGTCACATCAGGGTCAAGGGGGGTAGCTATCAGGCGATCCTCCATATCTAAAAGTCCATCGAAACGGTCGATAAGTTTCCCAAAATAAAGATCTTTTCCGTTGGAAGCTTCCGAATTGCCGTGATTGAGACAAACCGCCAAAGCATTGATGGTGAAGTCGCGACGGTCGAGGTCGTCTTCCAGGGTGCCATCCTCCACAATAGGCTTGCGCGAATCATGGCTATAACTCTCGCGACGGGCTCCCACAAACTCGATTCCCTGAGAATGCCATTTCAGTTGGGCCGTTCCAAAGTTTCGAAAAATACTGACATTTGCACCCCGTCCAAGACGCTTGCCCAACTCCTTTGCCAAACGAATGCCTGGACCATCCTTCCCTGCTTGGACCGTCTTCTCAGACTGATCCACCACCACGCAATCGATGTCCTTGCTGGGACGGTCAAGAAAGAGGTCGCGAACGTAACCTCCCACCACATAGCATTCCAGCCCCATTTGGTCGGCTGTCTCGCCTATCTTATGGAAGATGTCCTCGTCCAGCAGCTGTGCCAAGTCCTGATCCGTGAGATGCCTCATATCACCCTATTTCTCAAACTTGTTCTGCGTGAGATCCACCTCGAGCTTTCGCTGAAAGAACTTGTGCTTGACATCCAAGCGTTCCCATTCCGCCCCCATCGCACGGGAAAGACTGTCTGCCGCGCCCAACAACTCGATGCTGTCGAGCAAGACAAGAGCCTGGCGACGTGCCTGAAGCGCTTGGGAACAATTGAGACGCAGGGACATGATGGTATCCCTGGCAGCAGCATAATTCTTCTGAGAGAGCTCACGACGAGCCTCATTGAGCATACGCTGTCCCTTCTCCTCAGGATCAGGCTTGCTGGAACAAGCGGAGAGGAGCAGAGCCATGAAAGCAAAGACGGGTATTGAAAATTGTATTCTAAACATTGTGAATCAGATTCTTTTAAGAAAAAACTATAAAACGAAACGCACAAGATCATTACCAAACGCCAGAATCATCAAGGCTATCAGGATGAACATGCCAATGCGTTCTGCCCATTCGAGGAACTTCTCAGAAGGCTCGTGACCTGTGATAGCCTCGTATGCCAGAATGGCGATATGGCCTCCATCAAGCCCAGGAATAGGCAGGATGTTCATGACGGCCAGAATGATACTGATGAAAGCTGTCAGCATCCAAAACTGTTGCCAGTCCCACACGCTGGGGAAAATGCTTCCAATGGTGATGAAGGACCCTACGGACTTCGCACCATCCGCACTTGCCACGTACTTCAAATCATTGACATAGCCACAAAGTATGCGCCAACCATACTGGAGACCGGCAGGGATGCACGACAGGATGCTGTAATCCTGATGCTTCATCGAATAGATGCTGTAAGGACTGGATTTGGCAATTCCCATCATGTAGTTCTCGTCGAGTTGAATCTGAGCAGTATCCTGACGAGCACCATCCGCACTCCTGAACACGATGTTCATCTGACGCAAACGCACGCTGTCGGCATGGGTGCAACCCTCCATAGAAAGGACATCAGAACGGCGCAGCATGAGGCTGTCGAAATCTGCCCACGTCTCGATATCAGTACCATCCACAGCCAAGAGATAATCTCCCTTGCGGACTCCCGCCTTTGCCATAGCTCCTGTAGGCAGAACGGAATCGATGACCGCAGGAACATAAGCGGTAATGAAAGCAGGGCTCTCCTCGAGCATGTGCAAAAGATTGAGTTTCTCGTGCAAGACAATGGTCACCTGTTTTCCATCGCGCAAAACAGTTACCTGTTCTGCATTACTCAAGGTGCGCAACACACTCGTACTCCATTCCTTAATCGTCTTTCCGTCAGCAGCAATGGGAATATCGCCGTTGCGGAATCCAAGGGACTGAGCATGCTCGTTGAACTGGAATCCTTGCTTGATATCCTCCATGGGGAGATAATCACGTCCCCAAGCCAGCATGATGGCACTATAGATGACCCAAGCGGTAAGGAGGTTCATCAGGACACCACCCGCCATGATGAAGAAACGCTTCCAAACTGCCTGGGAACGGAACTCATCAGGTTTGGCAGGCTGTTTCATCTGCTCGAGATCCATACTCTCGTCCACCATACCTGCGATCTTGACGTAACCTCCCAAAGGAATCCATCCTACTCCATACTCCGTCTCGTTGTTCTTAAAGTAAGGAAACAGGCGGGTAAACCACTTGTCGCGTGTACTGAAGAGATGGAACCAAGGATTGAAGAACATATAGAACTTCTCCACACGAACACGGAAAAGCTTGGAGAAACCAAAGTGTCCACCCTCGTGCAACACAACCAAAAAACTAAGGCAGCAAAGCAGCTGCAGGGCCTTTATCAAAACTACATTCATATTATTACCTTAAAACAAAATCCATTAACCTTTCTTCAAAAATTCTCCTGCTATAATCCTACTCTCTGCATCACACTCGAGATAATCCTCGAGGGAAGGCTGATCCAGATGAGGAACACGCTGGAGGGTAGCCTCGATGATGTCTGCCATCTGGAGGAAAGTGCAACGCTCCTGACGGAAAGCAAGATTGACAACCTCGTTAGCCGCATTGACCACACAAGCCGCATTGCCGCCCAAACGGATTGCCTCGTATGCCATCTGCAGGCAACGGAACTTCTCTATGTTGGGACGTTCAAACGTGAGTTCCTTCAGTTCCCACCAATCAACACGAGGGAAATCGCTTTGGAGACGAACAGGATACGAGAGGGCAAGCTGAATGGGCACTCGCATATCAGGACAACCAAGCTGAGCCTTCACAGCACCATCCTGGAACTGGACTGCACTATGAATAATGCTCTGGGGATGCACCACCACCTGAATCTGCTCAGGCGACACGTCGAAAAGCCATCGAGCCTCGATGACCTCGAAGCCCTTGTTCATCATGCTGGCGGAATCGATCGTGATTTTAGCTCCCATATCCCAATTGGGATGCTTGAGGGCCATGGCTGGCGTAACATTTTGCAACTGCTCAGGGGTGAAAGTGCGGAAAGGACCTCCACTTGCCGTCAGGATAATCTTCTCAATGGGACTCTGCTCCCCCATCAGGCTCTGGAAAATAGCACTATGCTCACTATCTACAGGGAGGATGGGAACATGATTCTCGACACAAAGACGAGTAACCAGTTCACCAGCCACCACAAGTGTTTCCTTGTTTGCCAATGCAATGGTCTTATGAGCCTGGATAGCGCTGATGGTGGGTTGCAGTCCTGAGAAGCCTACCAAGGCGGTCAGCACCACATCCACGGAATCCAGCTGGGCAACCTGACACAGAGCATCGTCGCCCGCATAGACCTGAATGGGAAGGTCTGAAAGAGCATCGCTGACATAGTGATAACGGGACTCGTCGGCAATCACTACAGCAGCAGGACAAATTTTTCGAGCCTGCTGAATGAGCAAGTCAGCCTGCTTGTTTGCCGTCAACACATAAGCCTCGAAAAGATCACTATGTTCCTCTATCACCTGCAAGGCCTGGGTGCCTATGCTGCCAGTGGAACCTAAAATACAAACTTTCTTTTTCATAACTCTATCAAACCTTCAGGCAATTCCATCGTGATGACACGCTTCTGATAATCCACTTCACGAATGAAAGGCTCAGCAGCAGGAATAAGGAGATTCCCCAATTGGAAGAGGATGTTGGCAGTAGAGTCATCCACCTGATCTATCATACCCAAATCGCCCCCCTTAGTATCCACCACGCGAAAACCTGTGAAATAACGCCACGTGTTCTCATCGTTCTCATCCGGTTGAGGAGTGAGGTCATAGGGGAAATACACATCCACACCACAGAGTTCCTGCGCTGCCTCGTTAGAGTCGTAATCCAAGAATTTCAACAATGCCACACTGTTGGAACGGAAACGGTATTCCTCGAGGAAGAAGGGAACCAATATTCCATCGATACAAAGGATAAGATAATCTGCATCGACACGATCCCACACATCATCAGTAAAGGTGAAGGACACCTCTCCTCGCACACCATGCGTACGTGTGAGAAAACCTATCTTATAAACAGAACTCTCTTCTATCATGTTTCTACACGGGTAATATGAGCTCCCAAAGCATTGAGACGCCCTTCTATGTTTTCGTATCCACGATCAATCTGACCAATATTGTCAATCTGGCTTACTCCTTCAGCACTCATGGCGGCAATGAGCAGCGCGATACCTGCACGAATATCAGGACTCGTCATGCGACCAGCATGCAACTTCAGCTGATGGTCATGCCCCACCACAACGGCCCTGTGAGGATCACAAAGAATCACTTGAGCTCCCATGTCGATGAGCTTATCCACAAAGAAAAGGCGACTCTCGAACATCTTCTGATGGATGAGAACAGAACCCTTCGCTTGCGTACTCACCACAAGCAAGACGCTAAGCAAGTCAGGCGTTAATCCTGGCCAGGGAGCGTCAGAAATAGTCATAAAGGAACCATCGATGAAAGACTCTATCTCGTAGTGATCATGAGGAGGAATGATCAGGTCGTCGCCTTCATGCTCTATCTGGATTCCCAAACGGTTGAACGTAGTAGGGATAATACCCAACTGGTCATACTGGACTCCTCGAATGCGTATTCCATTGCCTACCATAGCCCCCATGCCAATAAAAGATCCAACCTCGATCATATCAGGTAAAATGGTATGCTCCGTTCCATGCAAGCTATCCACACCCTGGATGGTGAGCAAGTTGCTGGCGATACCGCTGATGTGGGCTCCCATACGATTCAGCAGGTGGCAAAGTTGCTGGATATAAGGTTCACATGCTGCATTATAGATGGTAGTGGTACCCTGAGCCATAACTGCTGCCATGATGATATTGGCAGTACCTGTCACAGAAGCCTCATCAAGGAGCATTGAAGTTCCCTGCAAACGTTTTGCCTTTATGGTAAAGACTCCACGAGTGGAATCATACTGGAACTCAGCTCCCAGCTTTTGCATTCCCAAGAAGTGAGTATCGAGACGACGTCTGCCAATCTGGTCACCACCTGGCTTGGTAATCATAGCTTTTCCGTAGCGGGTTACCAAAGGACCAATGAACAATATGCTTCCTCGCAGACGAGAACAGCATTGCAGGAAATCCTCACTCTCCAAGACATCCATATTCACCTCATCTGCCTGGAATGTGTACGTTCCCTTCTCAAGACGAGTAACCTTCACGCCAATCTTTTCCAGCAGATAAATCTGATTGTTGACATCAGCGATGTCAGGAAGATTGTGGATGGTAACAAGCTCGTCTGTCAACAAGGTTGCACAGAGCACCTGAAGAGCCTCGTTCTTGGCTCCTTGGGGAGTGATTTCTCCAGACAGACGATGATTGCCCTCTATGATAAATGATGACATGACTGAGAGAGGAAAGCTGGAAGGTAGAGAAATTACTTTTTCTTCTTAGACTTCTTGGCAGAAACTGGTTGATTGGAAGTCTGGATAGGAGCAAACTGGAAGGTGGAGAGATCCAACTGAATCTTACCATCCGTATAACGGGCCAAATCCTGAGCTACCAGATTGTCATCCATCGAATCACGGTTCCAATTATAAAGGTCCTGCTTCATCTGATTAGCCACCATGCTGACCAACGCATCACGTTCTTCTCCTTCAGGGAGCTGCATGGCATAGTTCAAGGCATTCTCCACCTGATAGCCATAATGCTTGCGCCTGATCTTTTTCATAGGATAGTGCAAAGGAGCAGCGTGAGCATAAGCCTGATCCTCAGGCACAATCTCCACGGGGTAATCAATATCCAGCTTATAATGCGACATGCGGGCCAGATGATTCCATAGCTTCTGCTCGAAATCAGGCTGCTTGTCCTGCCCTTGTTGAATACGCGCCATGATGGCAATGATCGTTTCAGCACAACGCTGTCTCTCCTCTCTCTCAGGAAGGGAAACGGCCACATCGACCATATTCTGGATTCCCCTTCCATACTCGGGCATTACCAAGTGTTCTCTCTGTGTATTGTATTGCATTTATATTTAAAAAAGTTTTTTAGGATGTGTTGCCACAAACTCTTTCAGATAATAAGGCTCAAAATATGCCACATCCTGAAAATCGCCACGCAGGAATGATTGCTCGGCCAAAGGATGCATATATTTAGCCAAAGGATTAATATTCGGAATGAAATGTGCATTGGGATGCTGTATCTTCGACTCACATTTTGCTGCTCCGTCACCAAAGAAATAAACTGGGCCACGCTCCAGATACTCCTGATAGCTCCCTTCCTCCACAATATCGGCCTGCGTTGGGCGCAACTCATGTAAAGCACGGTCCAGCACTACAGAATAAACCTCCATGCGGCGAGCATCTATCATGGGTATGAGCAGGGCATTATCCTCCAGTTCCTCACGATAAAGCAGAATAGGTACGCACAGAACCTGTAATGTAGGCACTGCAATCAGAGGAACTCGACGGCCATAGCACACACCTTTTGCCATCGAAACTCCAATTCGCAATCCTGTGTAACTGCCAGGACCCTTGCTGATAGCCACAGCATCCAAAGGAATGGCATGACTCTCAGCAAAGGAGAGTGCTTCCTCCACAAAAACCCCACACTTGACGCTATGGCTGGGACCCTCCATGTCTTCTTCATGGAAAAGCAAAGCACCATCCTGACTTACGGCCACAGAACATACTTGAGTGCTGGTTTCAATATGCAGAATACAAGCCATCCAGTTTTTTTTCTTTATTTTGGCACAAAGTTACAATTTTCTCCTATTATTTTGCTACTTTTGCACAAAATTGTTGTTAAAATTATGATTCAATCAATGACTGGTTACGGTAAAGCCTCAGCCGAATACCAGGGAAAAAAGATTACAGCAGAGGTAAAGTCGCTCAATAGCAAAGCACTGGACCTGTCAACCCGTCTGGCTCCCATCTATCGCGAAAAGGATATGGAAATCAGAGGATTGATAGCTAAAGCCCTCGAACGTGGAAAGGTGGAATTCAATCTATGGGTTGAACTGACAAGCGATCAGGCTGCCACTCCCATCAATGATGCTTTGGTGGAAAATTACTATCAGCAAATCAAGGACATCGTGGCTAAATATAATTTACCAGAACCCAGCGACTGGTGGGGCACCCTGATACGTATGCCTGATGTTCTTTCCAAAACTGATGTGCAGGAACTTAGCGAAGAGGAATGGGCTGTTGCATACAATGTCGTAGAACAAGCCGTTCAACAATTGGTGGATTTTCGCAAGCAGGAAGGTTCTGCCCTCCAGAAGAAATTCCAAGAGAAACTGGACAACATCGCAACACTTTTGGCAAGCATAGAGCCATACGAGAAAGAACGCACTGAGAAGATTCGTCAACGCATCGTGGAGAACCTGAAGGCCATTCCTGAAGTGGAATATGACCGCAATCGTCTGGAGCAAGAAATGATATATTACATCGAGAAATTGGATATCAACGAAGAAAAGCAACGTCTAACCAATCATCTACGTTACTTCCAAGAGACGATGGAGAACGGTCATGGCCAAGGCAAGAAACTGGGTTTCATCGCCCAGGAGATGGGACGCGAGATCAACACTACTGGAAGCAAAAGCAACCAGGCAGAGATGCAGAACATCGTTGTGAAGATGAAGGATGAATTGGAGCAGATCAAGGAACAAGTGCTGAATGTAATGTAGGCTCTCTCCTTTCACCAAAAGTACATGATTGTCTGATAAATGAAACACATATAGCAAAATGGCAAACAA
>CAMKMK010000077.1 GCA_946413885.1 uncultured Prevotellaceae bacterium | reverse complement strand
ACTCGGATCGCTGATTTTGTTGTTTTTTCAGGTTGTAATGAGGGGATTTTACTTTCCATTGATGCTCACGTGCGTCAGGGATGTGCGGGAAATGCTATAAAATGGCATTTGCGGCCTCGCTGGCGCATTTTCTGCCCTGAGGATGGGCAATTGACCGCCAAACGGATTATCGGCGCTTAGAAGTGCCTTAGAAGCGATTCCCGAGGACATTTTATATCAGAGATATAATATTGCAAAGAGAGTGAACCGGTGGAGGGAGAATTCAGTCGGTTAATAAAACAGGGTGGGAGTAGCCCCATCGAGATTTGGATTGGGCAAGTTGGGAGTGGTGCTCACCACGAAGTTCATTCCTGCCAGAGCAGCCCAATGGATCTGCGGGCAGTATGGGATGGATGAGAAGGAACTGTAAACTATTGATAGTGTCATAGTGGCAAAAGCATTTTCGATTTTTGTGTCCTAACCAGTTAATTTGAATTTTATATTATATATAATAATATTATATATAATATAAAATTTTATAATGTCTATAATTGATTAGATGCCACTTTCCGATTTGCCACTACGACACTATGACACTATCGTGTGTCTGTCTTTTCCTGATTTCGTTGATATTCTTGAAATTGAAAGTGATTTATAAAATAATTTCGTACATCTTAAAGAAGAAAAGGATGGGCGAAAGGGTAGATCTGGGGTTAGTGAGAGCAAAGAAATGGTACTTGACACAAAAAAAGGTCATTTGTGGAAGGGATTTTCTTTGGCAGGCACAAAAAAAGTTGTATCTTTGCAATGTGATTTTGAAGTCATAAGTCGAACTCGGGCTGTGGCTTGGCATATAGCTCTGACTAATAAAGGAAAAGGATAGAGATGCTGACGGAGAAGACAATGGAGAAGCTGCGGATACTGGCAGAATCTGCGAAGTACGACGTGTCGTGCTCGTCGAGTGGTACTGTGCGCAGTGGCCGTCAGGGCATGGTGGGCAATACCGTGGGCGGTGTAGGCATCTGCCATTCTTTTGCTGACGATGGCCGTTGCATCTCGCTGTTGAAGGTGATGCTGACGAATTTCTGCATGTATGATTGTGCCTACTGCATCAATCGCCGTTCGAATGACATCAAGCGGGCGACACTCAGCGTCACAGAGCTGGAGGAAATCACGATGGAGTTCTACCGTCGCAACTACATCGAGGGGCTGTTCCTGTCGAGTGGTGTGGTGCGTAATCCAGATTACACGATGGAGCGTCTCACGGCTATCGTGCGTGACCTGCGGACGCTGCATCGTTTCAACGGCTACATCCATCTGAAGAGTATCCCTGGTGCATCGCGTGAGTTGTTGAACGAGGCAGGCCGCTATGCTGACCGCATGAGTGTGAACATCGAGATTCCCAGGGAGGAATCGTTGAAGCTGTTGGCTCCAGAGAAGGATCATCAGAGTGTGTTCCAGCCGATGAGGCTGATACAGCAGGGCGTGTTGGAAAACAAGGAGGAGAGGAAGCACTTCCGCTACGCGCCGCGCTTTGTACCCGCAGGTCAGTCGACTCAGATGATTGTGGGTGCCACGAAGGAGACAGACCGCGACATACTCACGATGTCGTCGATGCTCTATGGCCAGCCTTCGATGCGCCGTGTCTATTATTCTGGTTACGTCAGCGTGAACACCTACGATTCTCGCTTGCCTATCCTGAAACAGCCGCCTCTCGTGCGCGAGAACCGTCTCTACCAAGCCGACTGGCTGCTGCGGTTCTATCATTTCAAAGTGGAGGAAATCGTGGATGAGGAGCATGCGAACCTTGACCTTGGACTCGATCCGAAACTTGCTTGGGCGCTTCGCCATCCAGAGGCGTTCCCTGTGGACATCAATACTGCTGAGTATGAGCAGCTGCTGCGTGTGCCTGGCCTTGGCACCAAGTCTGCGTGGCTCATTGTCAACTCTCGCCGCTTCAACCGCCTCACGTCGTACGACCTGAAGAAGATGGGGGTGGTGATGAAGAAGGCGAAATACTTTATTACCTGCAACGAACTGACTTCCCAGTTTTCCCAGCCCATTGTCGGCATCAACGAACTTAGGCCAGAGCGGCTGCGCCCTCTCCTCGTGTCGAAATCAGAGCAGAGGCGTGCGGCAGAGGAACTGCAACTGAAACTGGATTTTAAAGAAGGGTGCGATTGAGCCCCCTCGACAGGAAACATCAATGACGGTATACACATTTGATGGAACGATGGACGGGCTGCTGACAGCGGTGTTCTATGCCTTCGCTTTCAAGGAGCAGCCTGAGAAACTTCTTAACGAGGAAGATGCGTTACCGCTTTTCTGCGATCGCGTGTATAAGGTACCAACTGAGGAGGAGAAGGCGAGACGCGTATGGGTAGGACTGGAGAAGCGGTTGACGAAAGAGGCGATGCGGCTGATTTCTGTCAGTTGGCTTTCAGAATTGCGTGAGCTCAGTCAGCCGTTGTTCCAATATATATGTAAGGTGTTCCGGCAGGGCGATATAAGCCGCAACTACGCGGACCCTGATGTGCTGGCTGTCACAAACATCGCCCGCCGTGTACTGCACGAGCAGTTGCGCATGAAGCAGTTCATCCGTTTCCAGAAGGCCAAGGATGGCACCTACCTTACCGTCATTGCCCCTGACCACAACGTGCTGCCTCTCATCATTTCACATTTCAAAGACCGTTTCCGCGACCAGCCGTGGCTCATCTACGATGCTAAGCGGCATTACGGTTTTTATTATGGGGGTGAGTCTGTTGTTCGTGTCACATTTGAAAATGAAGCAGACGTTCCTTTCAACCTGGAGGACGGTAAACTCAACGACGACGTGCTGAGCGCTGACGACCATCTGCTTCAGGACCTCTGGCGCACCTATTTTAAGGCCATCTGCATCCGCGAGCGCATGAACCCACGCAAGCAACTCAACGATATGCCCCGTCGATACTGGAAATACATGACAGAGAAACAAAATGGTTAGGTGATGTCAGTTTAATGCCAACATTGGATTTGCCGTTCCCTTTTTTTGTCCACGATTTTTCTTTTTTTCAAGGTCATTCCTTTGTTGCTTTCTTAAAATCTTGTATATTTGCGGATGAAAAACCTGTAAATCCTCACTACATGTGGGATGCAAAATCATGGTAAGATTGAATTATTAACCCTATAAAACTGATTGTACTCTATGAAGAAACTTAGAAGATTCCTCCTTGTTGCGGTAGCCCTTGTGGCAACCAGCACTTCCATTAGTGCGGCAAAGACGGTACAGGTGAAGTCGCCAGACGGCAACATCGTTGTTACACTAAACACCCAGAAGGGCCAGCTCGGTTGGACTGTCAGTCGTGGTGGACAGACGCTCTACACGATGGAGCAAGTCGGTATGAAGATGGCTGGCAAGGCTGTTGGCACAACGGCAGGAAGCGTTAAGCAACGCTCTGTCAGCGAGAGTGTTAAACCTGTTGTTCCCCTGAAATTCTCTGACATAACGAACGCTTATACTGAGGCTCGCATCGCTGTGGAGAACGGTACGCTGTTGCTGCGTGTGTTGGACAATGCCGTAGCTTATCGTTTCGAGACGAAGGTAAAGGGTGAGGTGGAAGTGACAGAAGACCGCTTTGTCCTGCGTCCTGCGATAGACGTGACTACCCACGTGCAGCAGCCAAGCAGTTGGCGTACCTCTTGCGAGGAAGGCTATACGCACCAGAGTATCAAGGAATGGAAGGATGGCGGCCGCTATGGCTTGACACCCGCCTTGTTCACAGGAGCAGACGATCTGCAGATGCTCATTGGCGAGACAGACTTGCGCGACTATCCTCATCTTTGCCTGCGTCCTACTGCAGACGGTGCCGTGGAGAGTACTTTCCCACCTGCACCCAAGAAATATGAGTGGCAGGGTGACCGTGGTTTCAACGTTACGGAGGAAGCCTCTTATCTGGCTAAGACAGAAGGAACCCGCAGTTTCGCGTGGCGATACGTTGTCATTACAGACTCACGCGGACTCCTGACCCAGACCATCCCTGCACAGCTTGCTGCCAAGTCTGAAATCAGCGATGTAAGTTGGATTCGTCCAGGAAAGGTCATTTGGGAATGGTGGAACGGTGCAGCTCCCTATGGTCCTGACGTGAACTTCAAATCAGGATGCAACTTCGAGACTTACTGTTATTTCGCTGACTGTGCCGCCAAGTACGGCCTCGAGTACATCCTGCTGGATGAAGGTTGGGCGAAGAGTACACGCGAACCCTACGAGGGCAATGATCAACTGCGTCTGCCTGAGTTCATCAAGTATTGCAAGCAGAAGGGCGTTGGCGTGGTTCTCTGGTTACCTTGGCTAACTGTTGAACAGCACATGGATCTCTTCAAGACGTACGCTGGATGGGGTGTCGCAGGTGTGAAGATTGACTTCATGGATCACTTTGACCAGTGGATGGTGAACTTCTATGAGCGTGTTGTCAAGGAAGCTGCCAAGTATCAGCTTTTGGTGGATTTTCATGGTGCCTATACTCCTGCAGGTCTGGAATACCGTTATCCCAATCTTATCAGCTACGAAGGTGTGAAGGGTCTGGAGCAGATGGGAGGTTGCCCACCTGACAACACGATCTTCATCCCCTTCATCCGCAATGCTGTGGGTGCTGCCGACTTTACTCCTGGTGGTATGCTGAATATGCAGCCCAACCTGTATGCTTCCCGCCGTCCTAATTCTGCGGCCATGGGTACACGTTGCTTCCAGATGGCGCTTTATGTCGTATTGGAGAGTGGTGTCCAGATGTTGGCTGACAATCCCACCCGTTACTACGAGAACGATGCCTGCACACGCTACATCGCCAGTGTGCCTGTTGTATGGAACGAGACCCGTTGCCTTAGCGCAAAGGTTGGCAACCATATTGTGCTTGCCCGCCGTACTGGTCAGAAGTGGTTTGTGGGTGCTATCCAGGGAACCAACGAGGAGCAGAGTGTCCGTGTCCGTTTGGATTTCCTTCCTTCAGGCCGTACTTTCAAGATGAAGGCTTATGTGGATGGAGCCAATGCTGGTTATCAGGCCATGCATTACAACGTTGTGGAGCAGAATGTGACAAGTACCAGTGAGGTAGAGATCAAGATGGCTCGCAACGGTGGTTTTGCTGCTGTTATCGAATAAACCTATTCCAAACAAAGAAAAAGTTAGAGGGCGTTTACTTGTGTGACGTCCCCTAATCTTTTATGTTTCTCCCATGAATCATTTGTTCCACAAGAGTTTTCCGTCCGTGGTCTGCCCCTCAGCTTCCACATTGATTTGGGTGGAGGTGGAGTTGTTCCACAGGGTTATGTGGGCGTGACCTTTCTGGTCAAGAGGAATGGAGGGATTCCAGTAAAGCGTGCGGCGATAGTCCTGCGGCATCTCAGGGAGTGTCATCTGGCTGTAGTCTGGGCTGTAGAACTGGGCTGTCTGAGAGAAACCAGGGAGAATGTATCGACGGTCTCGATAGAAAACACGTTTGCTGCCATCCGGATAAGGATATTGGGCAATGTTGAGTTCTGGCAGGTTGTCGCCACGATACCTTTTATTCCCCTCCAGACGGGGTTTGTAGTCAGTATAGATGACATATTTGTCGATGTGGGAAAGATCGTAGTACTCCAACTCCTCGCCAGGGCTGAAAGAGAAATTCCATGAGTAGGAACGAAGATATTTGGGAGCGTAGATGGAGTCCTGGGGAATGTGATCGAGACCTTCCAGCGCACGACGGGTGGGCCCAATACCATAGCGCATATAGATGTGGCTGTCGTTCTGTATCTGCGAGGAGGACGAATCACTTTGAACGTAGGGCCAGTCCAGTCCGTAATCGCCTACATACGTGCGGGCAATGGGATTGTCAGCAAAAAGAATTCCAGCATCCTTCATGTTGTTGTAGGCTTCGTAAGCATCCAGAATGAGAACAGGTTGGGAATCGTCGAATTGTGTCATGCCACCTGATCGTGCACTAATGGAAACCTCTTTGAGGACTCGTGTGCCGTTAGCCAAGAGGCCAGGCTGAATACCTAAGGTGTCTGACACGTTGGAGAGATGGCTCTGATAGAAATCATAGGGTTTCGTGAAACGTGGATAAGGCCACACAATACGGATCAGGCACTCGGCTGGCTCGATGTTGAAACGGAAACGGTACCCATCAGGTCTGTCCAACTCGCTGAACTCCATTTGGGTCCATTGATAGGTGTGACCACGTCGCCACTTGGTGCTGTCAGAAGCGGCAAGGAAGAAGATGCTGGATCCATAATATCGAGGCAGCTGCAAGCGGAAGTCACGCCCTTTAACCTCTTTCTCTTCCACAATGGGATGTTTCAGGTCATCAGGATGGATGAGTTCTGCATGAAGCAGCATCATCTTATTGGTAGGATTCTCAGGAATGTCGCGGATACGTCCCACCTTACCATCGTCCTGCGTATAGGACTCCCAGGAAGAAGTGTTGTCATAAAGTTCGCCCACAAGGAGCGGAGTGCGCTCGTCACGCATGGTAAGATCCCATTCGCCTCGAACCGCCATATCACGCCAGTTGAAGCGTCGCCACCCCTGTGTCATCATGAGAAGTTCGAGTCCTTGATGGTGCTCGTCATCATCGCGCTGGAAGAACCAACCAGGATTTGGCACAAAACCTCGTATCTCGCTGGAAAGAAGCATCTCTGTGAGAATGTTGCCATCATCGAAGAGATGGTCTTGATGAGCGGCATCACGTACAGCAACTGAGATGGTCCCATCGGCTTGCTTGGCGGTGGACTGGAGATCGAGGTCAATCTTTTCGTAAGGCTCGTATTGGTCATGCAATCCTGTGACAGAGAGTGTGGGGCGGGCAAAGTCTTGGTTGACCATAAAGAAGAGGCGATCGGCCCAGACACGTCCTTGGGTATCAAAAACGGTAACCTGGTGGACACCAGCAGGATAATTGGAATTGCACGGCATGGAGAAGGATGCTCGACCTGTGCTGGGGAATTGAAGGAACTCCTCGACGATGCCCTCTCGCATGATGGTCATGGCAAGTGAATCCAATGTGAGAGAATCGCTAACCTGAGCCCTTATCTGCCATTCTTGTCCAGTTCGATAGACTCGCAGGGCCACTCCCTGGCTCTCAGCTTCAGGCAAGCGGGCCGTGATGCTGTCACCATCCGCTGTGAGGAAGGTGGCTACATACGTTTTCCCTACTTGAGGCTTGAACTCGAAGATGCCTCGTCCACGATGAGTCGCTCGAATGGAATCGTTGCCAAAGCGAAGCCAACCATCCACCCATTGGCCATCGTTCCACGTACATTCGAAAGCGATGCGGTTCTGCATGCCAGCAATCAGATGACCTCCCTCTGGGAAGAAGTTGAGGGTAAGCAGGTGCTCATCCATGTTGCGACGGAAGTAACGGCGGAGAGTACGCTGGGTCATATCGTGGTTATACTGACCTGGCTGCTTGGGTCTGTCATAGACAGGAAAGACGCGGCTGTAGAGTTTCTCATAATCGCGGTAGTAGTCTTGCTCAGCTTTTTGATTGATGAACCAGGAAGCAGCCACACGACTGTGGGGATGTTGGAAACGCCCCCAGTTGAGTTGCCATCTGGTATAGGCTCTTAGTTCGTACATGCCACCATAGATGGCGGACTTGTCGAGAGCAAAGAATCCGTTTCCTCGCCCCTCTTTCATCTCTACAAGTTTCCGTTCCATCAGATAGCCATCCTGATTGAAAAGTTCAACGTAAAGAACCCCGCTCACACGTGAAGGAACATCTTGAATGGTGCTGCGTGTGTAGGCAGAGAACCAAATCGTATCTCCCAAGAAATAGCAAGTGTTGTCCATGTGGACGAAGACTTTTTCCTGGGGAATTACCTTACCAAACGCTGTGAGACGTTCCACGAGAGAGCGGAAGGGACCAAGATTGGCTGTTTGCATGACGCGGACTTTTTCCTCCTCACGGATATCAAAGAGAAGCTGTTCTTCCTCTGTTGTGCGTTGCACGATATTTGAATGAGCCCAAAGGGTGGAGTCGAACCCTGCCAGATCGATGGATTTGAGCATATTCTCGCTAACCTTCTGTCCTTTGCGCAAATGCAACTTCAAGTCGTCTATGCAATAGAGGAGAGAGCGGTTGGCGAGGTCGCCAGCCTGCATCGTGCAGGAGATGTTGGAGACTTTGGTAAAGCCAGCATCATGGCTGTAGTCCACATGTACCTTGATTTCTACTGGAGTGGACTCCATGTGCATGTCTCGACGGACATTGAGTTCCATTTCGTGTACCGTCCCATCGAATCGCAGCAGATGATAGGAATCAGCGTCGATGTATAGGTCGCCCTCCAGGGTAGTGCGATTGCTCTGCTCTTTGGGAAGCATGTGAATCTTGTAGATCATGTGATTTTTCTCGTCACGCAGCACTTCATGGGAATAGGAATAGTGAGAGGAGAAGTATTGCAAATCGACATTGGAGGGAAGAGGAGTGATGAGAAATTTCCAGAAGGGAACTCCTTGTACCATAGGGCCAAGTTCCATAGGATGATGGAAATTCATGTTCTCGATGGTGGACTTCTGCATGGTGTTCCCCATGACTTGACCTCGATGACCACGAAGGAAGGTCAGGTCGCGCAGGTTGACGGCAGAATTTGCTTGAGTGAAGGCCTCGACGAGTTCCTTGCGATTGGGATAGGTAGTGGTGGTACGATAGAAATATTGACTGGTCTTTCCCTTCTTGCGATTGTATTCGTGGGTAAGTTTTTTGGAGACTTGAAGAAGGATTCTTTCAACAGGAATGATGCTGACCTCCTGCAGAGTGGTACTCAGGGGCCTGAGACGGATAAGCTTAGGAAGGGAGGAGACAGGAAACAATTGGCGTGTGTAACCAACGCAACTGACTTGAATGGTAGCATCAGGAGGGCAGGAGAGGGTAAAGTCTCCTTCCAAGTTCGTTAAGGTGCCAAGTCCTGGTTGCACATAGATTGTGGCGTAGGGCAGAACCTCGCCTGTTTCATCGTCTATTACATGGCTATGGACAGTCTGTTGTGCCCATGACGAAAGGGAGGCCAGAGTAATGAAAAGGAACAAAAGGATGCGTTGCATAAGATGAAATTTTCTGGTTTATCTGCCCTTAAAGACGCAAAAGGATGAGATTTGTAACATCGAAATGCATCTTTTTTTGCAAAGATATTGATTATTCTGAAAGATGAGGGTAAGGAAGGCCTCAATTCAACAACAAAAATGAATTTTTCACATTTCAAACTCTCAGGATGAGACAAAAATCCTCTTTTTGTGAGCCTATACTTTTGAAATCTGGAAGAAAACGTTTACTTTTGTTCCCCAAAAAACGAAAAAAGTAAGATGACAAAAGGTACATGTTTGATCGCCATTTTCATGCTGACAACCTTGAGTGTTGCTGGCCAGAGCTACATGAGGATGGAGATTCCCAAGACAAAGAAGGGTGTTTCTGAGCAAATCATAGAGCATAAGGCTTACACGTTGTCCTACAATAAGGACTACAACAACCCTAATTGGGTCGCTTGGGAACTGCTGAAGAAGGAAACCTACGGAAACAAGCGCCGTCCTAAGGATTTTCAGGGAGACCAGAAGATCGACGTGAAGAATCGCGTGCAGAGTTCAGATTATAGTGGTTCGAGATATGATCGTGGGCACATGTGTCCTGCGGGTGACAACAAGTGGGACGCTAAGGCTATGACGGAGTGTTTCTATATGAGCAACATGTGTCCTCAGGATCATGAACTGAACAACAACTGGTGGAACAATCTTGAACTGGCTTGTCGACGTTGGGCACGAAGGGAAGGAAAGGTTTACATCGTGTGTGGTCCTGTCTATAATGCAGATCGCAAGACAAAGACGATAGGGAAGAGGGTGAAGTCGGTAGTGCCTGATGGTTTTTTCAAAGTGGTGCTTTCTGTTCGTAAAGGACATGAGAAGGCCATTGGTTTCTATTATGCCAACAACGATTCTGAGCAACCTATGGAGAAGGCTGTCCGTTCAGTAGATCAGATCGAGAGATTGACAGGAATGGATTTCTTCTCGAAACTGGATGACAGAATAGAGGACAAGCTGGAAGCCAGATCAAACCTGAGGGACTGGGATCCTGCTCAGAACTGAATGATGATGCCACCCGTGCTCTGAGCGAA
>CAMKMK010000076.1 GCA_946413885.1 uncultured Prevotellaceae bacterium | reverse complement strand
TGACTGTATATGCTGGTTCTGAGAGTACCGTCAGTCATGAGAACTGGCCCAATGCAGCTGATCATGATACAGGGACCAAATATTGCTCTGCCCTTAATGGACGTGCTTGGTTCCTGTTGGACGCTGGTTCTGAGATTGCTATCTATGGTTATCGTATCTACACGGCAAATGACACTCAAAGCAATTCTGGTCGTAATCCCACATCATGGGCTCTATACGGAAGCAATGTGTATATAGAAGACCCTGATGACGAAGGATGGATCTTGATAGATGAGAAAGAGAATAATTCCGAATTGGGAGCCACCAATTATACTCCTTATGATTTCTATATCACCAATTCGATTGATAATCTTGAATTGAGTCAGAAGAATGTTGTCATGAATGTGGGTGATAGGGTAGCCTTGAGAGCTAAGGTTTATCCTGCCTCAATGGCTGAGCGTGCTGGCCTTCAGTGGTCATCCTCGAACGAAGAAGTTGCCACGATTGACAAGGAGGGTATAATAACGGCCATCGGATTAGGTACATGCACCATCACGTTGACTTCCAGCATGGCTCCTGGTCTGCGTGTCCAATGTGTTGTTAAAGTTACTAGCGAGAGGCTAGGCTATCGTTACTACTTAATGGCTGTTAGTGCTACACAGGGTGAGAGTATCCTGCAGATGGCTGAATTCGATTTGGTTGATCAAAATCTGGATGAAGTGGAAAGTATTTCTATATATGATGCCAACTGCCCCTATTTCAACAATGAAGGGTGGACCAATCTCTGCGACAACTCTATGAGGACAAAATATTGTGGAGCCTTCTCAACGACAGCCTGTTTCTATTTCGATGCGGGAGATATTATCAAGCCCATGGCGTACCGTATGTATACAGCCAATGACACGAATTCCATCCCTGGTCGCAACCCTTCAAGTTGGAAATTATATGGTTCGAACACCTACAGCACTGACCCAGAGGATGAATGTTGGAAACTCTTGGATGAACGAGAGGATGACCATACTATGGGTGCTACATCGTATGTGCCCTACGATTTCCCTATTACCTATCTTGATGATGGAATCAATGATGTTGTAAGTGACAACCAGTCTGGTTTTATAAATGTTTATGACTTGCAGGGGCGTCGTGTGAATCGCTTCAACAAGGGTGTTTACATTGTGGATGGAAAGAAGATTCTGAAATAAATCATTGTGAATATAATTAGGGTTAAAAGTCTGAATGAGCCTGGATTGGAGATGTTTTCCACCCTGACGGAAGCTCAACTGAGGAATCGGTTGGAACCTGAGAAAGGTTTGTTCATAGCGGAAAGCCCTAAGGTGATTCATGTGGCATTGGATGCAGGATATCAACCCATAGCCATCCTTTGTGAGGAACGACATATTACAGGAGATGCTTCATCTGTTCTGGAACGGTGTGGAGATATTCCAGTCTATACAGGCGAACGAGAATTATTGGCACAACTGACTGGTTATACCCTGACACGTGGAGTGTTGTGTGCTATGAAGCGTCCTGTCCCTTTATCTGTTGAGGACATCTGTCATGATGCCCATCGGGTTGTGGTTATTCAAGGGGTGGTGGACAGTACAAATGTAGGTGCCATTTTCCGTTCTGCGGCAGCATTGGGTGTGGATGCCATACTGATGAGTATGGACTCTTGCGATCCCTTGAATCGTAGGTCTGTGAGGGTTTCCATGGGAAGTGTCTTTTTGATTCCCTGGACATGGGTAGAAGATTCGTTGTCTAGTCTCCATTCGTTGGGTTTCAAGACGGCAGCAATGGCTCTTACGGATGACAGTATTTCTCTTGATAATCCCATCTTGAAATCTGAAGAAAAGCTTGCTTTGATTATGGGGAACGAAGGAGATGGCTTACCAGAAAAGGTGATTCGTGAGTCAGATTATGTAGTAAGGATTCCCATGTCGCATAACGTTGATTCTCTGAATGTAGCCGCTGCCGCTGCTGTAGCTTTATGGGAATTGAGGAATATTCATCAAGAAGAATAAAACATATACGATAATAATTTGTAAAACAATTAGATATGAAAAAGTTTTTATTATTTGGAATCGCTATTCTTGGTATGATTCCTTTGCATGCAGGCAAGATCGTGACAGATAGCGTACAGAGCACTATTTTGGGCAAATACATTAAGTACAATATCTATCTGCCCAACAATTATGAAACTTCGAGCAAGATGTATCCTGTGGTCTACTTACTGCATGGTCTGTCGGATAACCACAATGCTTGGCGCGACAGAGGTAACATGCAGACAGTTGCTGATGAACTGATTGAGTCAGGTGAAGCTCGAGAGATGCTCATCGTGATGCCCAATGCAGGTGATCATGATACCCACAATACTCCTTGTGGTTATTTCAATATGCCCAACTGGAACTACGAGGATTTCTTTTTTCAAGAGTTTATTCCTGCTGTCGAGAAGAAATATCATGGTGTGGGTGACAAAGGCCATCGTGCTGTGATGGGACTTTCTATGGGAGGCGGTGGAAGTACTGTCTATTGCCAGCGTCATCCTGATGCCTTCTCGTCATGCTATGCAATGAGTGCATGGCTCGACAATCAGAGCAACAACGTGGGGGCTGGTGAGAAGAAGGATTGGTTGTATTACACTTGTGAGTCTGTCAAAAACCATTCTGCTCTGAAATTCATAGAGGAAGCTGATGATGCCACCAAAGAAAAGCTCCGCACAGTCAAGTGGTTCTTTGATTGTGGTGACGACGATTTTCTTTTTGATCTTTCTGTACGTCTTCACCAATTGATGCGTGGTGCTCATATAAAAGATGAATTGCGCATACGTAATGGAGTCCATAATTGGGAATATTGGCATCAGGCTCTCCGCATGGCTCTGCCTTATGCCTCCAGAAATTTCGACAAGTGAGGTGCGTCGAGACAACACGTTGAAACTGCAAACACAACACGTTGACTTTGCCAATTCAACACGTTGAATCCGTCGAGTCAACACGTTGTAATCTGATAATGTAATAAAGAAGGAGGAATTTCCTCTGGCAAATATCATTTTAGTTAATTTGCTTTAATTTCCTCAACAATTTCTTTAAAAAAACCCTGAGATGTGGTATAAATTGAATATTTTTGTATAAAAATAATTAAATTAACTCTTTTTTATTAACTCCAAAACATTCAAATGAAAAGAAAATTTACTTTTTCTCTGAAACGTTCTCTGATGATGTTGGCTACATCTGCTGTGATGATGTTGTCTTCTCAGAGTACGTCAGCTTACACTTATACTGCTTTGAGCGGTACAGGTGGTACAGGCAATGAAGGTTATGCTTCATTGGTTGACGGTAATATTAAGACAAAGATGGGTCACTCCTATACGACTGGCTCTTCTGAGTGCTGGATTATCTTCAAGGCATCTGAGGCTTTGATTCCCACAAACTATTTCTTGGTTACTGGTAATGACTCTGGAATCTATACAGGTCGCAACTGGTCATCTTGGAACATCTATGCAGGTAACTATTCTTCTGATGCTGAGGCAACAAGAGAATCTAACGGATGGATTCTGATAGACTCGAAGAACAACGAGTTGTTGCCTGATGCCAACAATGAACCTGTTGACTTCGTTTGCTCCAACATTCCTACGGTTGCTTTTGAATATTTCATGATTGAGGTTACTGAGTGTGCCACCATGACTGACATTTGGATGCAGATGGCAGAATTCGGCTTTGGTAGTAGTGCTGAATTCTATGGTTCATCGGATTTGTTCTATACAGTCATCGATGGAGACCGCAATGATGGTAGCAACGAGGGTCTGGACAAGATGTTTGATGGTGACTATTATTCCAAGTGGGGTAACACGCTTAATGAGAATGAGCCTCAGTTTGCAATTTTCAAGGCTAATCGTCCAATTGCACCCACATATTATTGTTTGGTAACTGGTAACGACAATGCTACTTGGACAGGTCGTAACTGGAAGACTTGGAGAATCTATGGTCTGGAAGCCACTTCTGATGGAGAGGCTACTCGCGATGCAGCTGGTTGGACATTGATCGACGAGCGTTTAGAATCGCTTGAATTGCCTGACTACAACAGTTACGAGGTGTTCCTTACTCCCAATAAGAATAACACTACTGCTTACCAGTATTTCAAAATTGAGATATGGTCTATTCAGTCTGGTAGTGGTTACATGCAGATGGGTGAGTTCTATATGGGTGACAACTCTTCCTTGCCTTCCGACAAGAAGAAGCATTACAATATGGCAGCTTCTGTCATTCAGGAAGGCAAACCTTGCCAAAAGAGTGTTGTTGAAGAGTTCCAGACTTATTTGAACTCTATCATGACAGCTGGCGACATCTTTGAAGTGGATCAAGCTTACAAGAAGGCTATCGAGATGCAGGCTCCTTTGCAAGACTCTTATGCTGCTTACGAGAATTATGTTACCATTGTGAACCAGTTGCGCAATCATTACGAGAACCATACCTGTATCACGGGTGAGGGTCGTACTGTGGTAGGCAACTATCTGACAACCAATGCTGGTCCCAGTTCTGATTATCCTAATGGTACCTATCTTTATATCTTAGAGAATGGTATTCTGGGTACAGAGGCCATCAACAAGGAGGCTGTTTATGTCAATATGTTGCTCGAGAAGTATGCTTCTGACTTGACTGAGGGGGCTATCGATACCCAATATATGGCTCTCTCTGGTACTCCTGGTTTTGGCGATTCTGAGAGTTTCTACAGCTTGGTTGACGGTCAGGACGACACCAAGTGGTGTTCAGGCGAAGGTGACTACTTTGTGATTTTCCGTACTGATGATGGCAATGGTGCTGTTGGTGAGGGTATTGCGCCCACATATTATCGCTTGTTCACTGGTAATGATACAGGTGCTTATTCTGATCGTAACTGGAATGCATGGAAGATTTATGGTGCTAATTTCGATTCTGAGGAAGAGGCTACCCGTGAGTCTGACAAGTGGGTTCTCTTGGATGAAAAGTCTGGTATTACCAATACCCAATTGCCTGATGCTGATTTCACAGCTGCATTCTTCTACATGTCCAATCCTTCCGACACCAAGTATGTTTACTTCAAGGTAGAGGTATCTGATCCTACAGGAACCCAGCAGATGGGTGAGCTTACGTTCGGTAATGCGGCCAATTTCATTCAGGTTCGCGCAGATTACTACGAAAAATTCTCTGGTGTCGATTATACTGGTGTAGCCTGTTATAAGGGTTACGTTGAGCAATTCAACGAGAACCTGAAATCTTTGTCAACATCAGGTAGCATCATCGAGTTGGGTGCTCTTTATACCAACCTGAGCAAACTCCAGACTTCCATCGAGGAGTCAATAGAGAACTATAAGGAATACGAGTCAGTTATGGCTGACTTGCGTGATGCTATGGGCTACATGGATCAAGAGACTTTGGCCCTGATGGAGAAATATTGTGACGAAGAAGTTGCTCCTGGCGAACTGTTCGCTCGTGGTTCATACGTTTACATTATTTCTAATTATTCGCTCGACAATGCAGGTATCACTGCTGAAATCAACTATCTCCAAGAAGTTATCAAAGCTGCTCTCGAAGGCGGTTTCATCTTGATTGGTGGATCAGGTGGTACCTGGGGTGATGGAGCTGTAGGTCACTTGATTGACAAGAACTTTGAGACCAAGTGGGGTGGTCCACTTCAGACAGGTGGAAGCTACATTATGTTCCGCTGCATGGAGGCTACTGTACCTTTGTTCTACAAGTTGACAACTGGTAACGACACTCATGACTATTATGGTCGTAACTGGAAGAATTGGCAGATCTATGGCGCAAACTTCAATTCTGACTCTGAAGCCACAGTTGATGCAGAAGGTTGGGTACTGATTGACAATCGTGAGGATATTGGTCAGGATCGTCTCCCTGCCGAGAACTTCTACACTGTTCCCTTCGGATTCTCTGAGGGTGTAAGTGAACCTTATAAATATTACAAGATTGTCGTTACACGTGCTTACGAAGGTGATGCTATCCAGATGACTGAGCTCGAGTTTGGTACTCAAGAGGAATTCAACTCCATGAAGGATGACTATCTGGATGAGTTGGGTGATTTCGACACGAACGTTCTTGCTGAGACCGCTCTGCTTGAGGAATATGATGAGATGCTTCCCTCTATTTTTGATGCAGAAAATATGGAAGACCTCTATCAGTGCTACAGTAATATCATGAATCTTCGCAACCAGATTACAGAGAGTGCCAACAGCTACAAGGCTTACATCAATGCGGTAGGAAACGTACAGCAGTATCTCGTTGATACTCCTCTCGAGGATAGCGAAGCTTTGGCAACTCTGAAGTCATATCTTAATGATAATGTGGAGCCAGATGAGCAGTTCCCCAATGGTTCTTATAAAGTTATCATTGATGAGCACACCATGACAGGCGAACAGGTTATCGACGAGATTGAGTTCCTGACCTCTTTGCAGGCTGCTGCCGTTGCTAAGGGTTACACCGCAGGTGCTGAACTTACTTCTATGATCATTAACCCCAGCTTTGCTAAGGGTAACGAAGGTTGGGACGGTGAGGTATTCGGTTATGGTACCAACCCTGAGAAGACAATGTCTGCAGCCGAGTTCTGTGTGGATAAGGCAAACTTTGATATCAGCCAGACTTTGACAGGCCTGAAGAATGGTCTTTATGAGGTTCGCATCAATGGCGGTTTCCGTCCTTGTGGTGACGTTAACAGCAAGAACTATGCTGCTGTTCTCTATGCTAATGGCAATGCTACTTATCTCCAGACAGTTCTGGATGATATGATTCCTGTTGGCGAGGCAGTTGACAGAGTGAACTGCTATCTGGAGGGCGACATCGCTGATAAGGCAATCACTACTCTTGATGGTGACCAGGAAGTAACTCTGGGTTATGTCATCTGGGGTGTTCAGGGTAGCTGCTATGCATTCCAGGCAGGCCGTTACCAGAACAGCATCGTTGCTACCGTTACGGATGGCACTCTGACCTTTGGTGTTAAGAACGAGGGTACTGGTGTTGACGGTGACTGGACAGGTCTGGGTAACGCACGTCTTATCTATCTGGGTGAAGTTGGTAGTGACTTGTCTGATGGCGCTTTGGATCGTGCTTTGGCTTGTCAGTCCAAGATTGTTGCTTCTCTCGAGGAGTATAATGACAATGAGGCTGAAACAGGTGAGGCCTATAAGGCTAAGCCTTTTGTAAACATGAATGATTTGGCTGCTTTGAAGGGTGGTCTGGAGTCCGCTCCTGCTTCTCCTGCTGACAAGTATGCTCTCATTGAGAACAACACGGACCTCTACTATTCTATCTATGATGCCAAGGTTGCTTACGTGGATGCCATCACCAGTTCATTGCTGGTACAGGCTAAGTGGGAGGAGCATACAGGTGTAATGTCTTCCGACGAGCAGAATGACCTGATGGATGCTATTTATAGCGTTCTGGATGGTTGTTCAGGCGTATATAGCGCTTCTGAAGCTGAAGCTGCCAAGAAGGAACTCTTCGAGAAGTATCCCAGCTATCTTGAGTTTGACGCAGCGAAGACGAAGGGTAACCTGGAATTCTCTGAAGAGTCAGCATTCGTTTATCATCTGAGTGCTAACGGTAATCGTCCAAACATTGGTTTGAACAAGGTTACTTATGCTCCTTTGACTGAGGACGAGACGATTATTACCTTCGAGTATAAGACAGACACTAAGGTTGAGTCAGGTTCTCTGTATTTCGCAAATCCCAGCGTGGTTACCACCAAGTACATGACCTATGGTGATTTGGAGCCTGCTTCTGACTGGACTCGCGTTTACATCGATATTGCTGACGGTATCAGCGAATGGGGTTGGGGTTCTTCAACTACCGACTGGTTCCGTTGGGAGGTTGCCAAGACTGGTATCTTCGAGATGGATGTTCGCCACATTCAGATAATCACTCGTGCCAAGATGGAAGAGCAGGGTGGCCATACGATCAATGCCATCAACAGCATCGCTGCTGACCGGACTGATACAGGCATCTATACGCTCACGGGTGTACGTGTCGAGAAACCTACTCAGAAGGGTATTTACATCATGAATGGCCGCAAGGTCTTTGTTCGCTGATTGTTTTAATCTGATTCACCCCTGCCGCTCTATGTATGGAGCGGTGGGGGATATAAATTCAAAAAATATCTATCTTCATAAGCGTTATGAGAAAAGTTCTTGTCTCCCTATCAGTATTTTTGGTTCTGGCATTCAGTTCGTGTACAGAAACCATTGATACCTCAGCACGTTACGTATTCAAAGAGCGCACCATTGCTGGTTATCTGGAGACCCATGAGGTCTATAGTGAGTATGTCGAGTTGATGAAGCATGTGCCTATAAGTATCGTGAGCAATTCTACCGTCTATCAGTTGATGACAGCTCGCGGAAACTTTACGGTCTTCGCTCCAACCAATGAGGCTATCCATGAATATCTCCAGGAATTGGTTGACAATGAACTTATAAGCTCTCCTTCCTGGGATGCTTTCCCTGATAGTGCCAAGTTGGACTCTATCCGTAAGGTGATTGTCATGAACAGTATCATCGATGGTGGTGATTTGTCTGAACAGGTTTATTACACATCCAGTTTCCCCGCTCAGAACAATGCCGAGATTCCCATCGCTAGTCTCAACGACCACAAGATTACGATCTATAGTCCAGAGAATGAGCCCGACAGCTTATACATCAATGGTGCCTGTCCGATGGATGTCCAAAATCGTGACATTCCTGCCATCAATGGTGTTATCCACATGATGCAGAAGGTAATTGCTCCCAATGACCTGACAGCAACACGCTACCTGAAGGACATTATTGAAAACAAGAAAGAAGGCTTTCTGCTGATGGCTCGCGTACTCCAGGCTTGTGGCTTGTTTGACACGCTTTCTGCTGTTCGTGACGAGGTTTATGAAACCAAGTATCAGCGTGGCCAGATTCCTGACATGAAGAACTATCAGGATAAAGGTGGTGGTGACAAGTCTGCGACTGCAGGTGACCCTGATGCGCATGCTCCAGAGCATCGTAAATATGGATTCACCATCTTTACGGAGACAGACGAGTACTGGCGTTCCCAGGGTATCGATCCCACCGCTCCTGATGCACTTCAGCAACTTCAGCAATGGATTCTCGACAAGGGCATGTTCTTGTCCGATAACACCTACACGACTGACGAGAAATATGATTCCCCCAACCATATCCTATATCATTGGGTGACCTATCATATTCTGCCCATGCGTATTCCTGCCAACAAGTTGGTATATCATTGCAACGAAGTCGGCTACTCTCTCTCCAACCCCTACAGGTATAGTATTCCTGTCTTCGAGTGGTATTGCACGATGGGTGCCCGTCGTCTTCTCAAGATCTTCGAGAGCAAAGAGAGTAATGGTGTCTATCTGAACCGATTCCCCAATCTCGATAATGGACGTAAGGGAAATGGACATGAGCTAAGCTGCGATCCAGACAAAGTGGGTTCTTACATAGACCGTGATGGTGAACTGACTGTTGTGAATGACATTGTCAACGCATGCATCTATCCCATAGACGCTCCTTTGGCCTACACAGACGAGGTTCGCAACAATCTGGGCAAGGAACGTATTCGCATCGACCTCTTTGCCATGTTCCCTGAGGCCATCACCAACGGGATGCGTCGTGCAGACTCAATGGAAGGAAAGCACCAGCACGTCTATATCCCTCAGGATGGCGTCTATAAATATTTCGACAACATGAGCATCCTCAACGAGGAAACCCACTTCATCCATTACAACGGTTACCGTATCAACTGGGCCAACTATTGTCAGGACGAGGATAAAGCCTTCGGACGTTTCGATATCCGTTTCACGTTGCCCCCAGTTCCCAAGACTGGTACCTATGAGGTACGCTACAAGACCTTGGCTACCAGTGCCCGTGGTGTAGTACAGACCTACTTTGGTTCTGATCCTGAGAACCTCCCCGTAACAGGTATTCCCATCGACATGACAAAGGGTATTCTTGTTCTCTATGGTGAGTCCAACAACATCGACGACACAGGCGACGAGGAAATTGATGCTGAGGTTGATCATAAATTGCGAAACCACAATGTGATGAAGAGTGCACGCCATGAGGTTCATGAGAGCAACTCCAGCCTGACTGCCCGCGATGATAC
>CAMKMK010000075.1 GCA_946413885.1 uncultured Prevotellaceae bacterium | reverse complement strand
AGCTTCGATGACAGCACCTACCTCGTGACCTGGGATGACAGGGTTCAATGCCATCGGATTGCGTCCCAGGAACGTGTTAAGGTCTGAGCCGCAAAAGCCTACGTAACATAATTTGAGCAGTACCTCGTTATTGCTAGGTGCCAGAGGACGCTCTACCTCAATGACATCCAATTGCTGATTATGTGATATCTGTATCGCTTTCATTCAGACATGTTTTTTATATAAGGTAAATCAGGTAAATCCTTGAAGCCGTAAAAAAGTCGTGCATTCTCTCCTAAGAAAAGAGCCTTGTCGTCATCGCTCAACTCCTTGCTTTTGCTCACGAAATCGTAAGACATCCGATACGTGATGGCCGTGATGGTACGTGGGTAATCACTTCCCCACATCAAGCGTTCCATTCCCACCCATTCAGCAGCCTCTTTGATGGCACGAATGGCGGAAGGATAAGGATAAAACTCGTGATGGAAGAGCCACGTGATACCTCCTGACTCGATCATGACATTCTTGCCCTCGCGAGCCAACAATACCTGACTGCGGAAAGAAGGTGTAGTCACCATGCCAAAATGTCCTATTGCTACGCGCAGCTGCGGACATTCCTGTATCACTTCTCGCATTTCGCCTATCTGCTTCTCATTGTCGCCCAAGCACATAGAGAGCACCAAACCGTGTTTTTCCATCAACTTGAAGACAGACATCAATTGTGTCAGCGGTTGCTGCATGCGGTGACCTGGGAAAGCAATACCCTTCAATCCCATCTTGCCAACTGCTTTTGCCTCATCTTCGTTCCAAGCCATACCCATACAGAAGAAACGATCAGGGTAGCGACGCTGCACATCGGCAAGATAGTCATTTTGGCAACCATCTATCAGTTCCTGCACTACTACAGCACCAGCCACTTGGGCGTAGTCCATATTTGAGAGGAATATTTCTGCAGTATTTCTTCCGTCGATCATAAAAGGAGGCAACATCTGCACCTCTTCATCAAAAAAGATACTTCGCCCATTCTTTAGGGACAGGATACGCTTTCCGTCAATCTCTGTGTCCTGTTTGAGCCATAGGTGGGAATGAGCATCAATTATGAGTTTGCCCATGTTACACGTTGTTGATTACCAATGATTTCTTTCACTTCACGCACCAGTTCCCAATCCGGTTCATCGTTAGCCCATTGAATGTTGTGACGCACATTCTCAGGATTGGCTGAGGAGAATAGGGTAGAGACAATACGCTCGTTGCTCACGCTGAATTGCACGGCAAGTTTCTCTATCTGATATTTCTTCTGGCGACAATGCTCAGCAGCTCGCTGACAAGCCTCAACCAATGGTTTGGGAGCTGGATGCCATGCAGGTACACCTCGCTGGCTGAGGAGTCCCATCGCCAAAGGTGAAGCATTAATCACCCCAATGCCTCGTCGCTCGAAGAAATCCAGGTAGTCAAGCAATGCGTCGTCATTGAGTGTATAGTGACAAAAGTTAAGGATGCTCTCCACTATCCCTTCCTCGCAATGTTCCACTACCCATTTCAGGTTTTCCAATTGCAAGTCGGTTATGCCAACATGACCAACGATGCCTTTCTCGCGCAACTCAACAAGAGCTGGTAATGTCTCGTCGACCACTTTCTGCAGTCCACCAGGAAGGGCTGCTTGGAATTCTATATCATGTACATTAATCAGGTCAATATAGTCAATACCTAATCGTTCCATACTTTCAAAGACACTATCCGTAACGCGACGAGCCGAATAGTCCCATGTATTCACTCCATTCTTTCCATATCGTCCGACCTTTGTACTCAGGAAATACATGTTTCTTGGAATGATTCTGAGGGCTTTGCCCAGTACGGTTTCGGCCTTGTAGTGACCATAATATGGACTCACATCGATAAAGTTGATACCCCCCTCGATAGCCGCTTCAACAGCCTCGATGCTTTCCTTTTCTTTTGTCTCTCGAAAGACGCTACCCAGCGACGAAGCACCAAAACTCAAATGGGAAATCCGCATTCCCGTCTTACCAAGTTCAATGTAACGCATATCTGTATTTTATTTTGCGATTCTTAATACTGGAGCAATCTTGTTGCATGGTTCAGGCAAGTTGACTTCCAGCCCTTCTGCTGTCTGGCGAGCCTTTAATTTACCATATCCCAGCAGATAGACATTGGTAATGCTTTTCTTGAAATCAGGATTCTTTTTTGCCAACGACTTGATGATCAGACGGCTGTCTTCTGGCCAGCCCATAGCGGTGACATAAAGGTATTTCTTGGTCTGGTTGAAACGTACATCGCGATAATCCATCCCGTTATATTGTCCCTCGTTGAAGCCCTGTGAGTTGATTTTAATGTCTTTTTCAGCTACAGGCCCCTCGCCAAACTTTATCCAAGGACGTGTGCCGAAGATACTTTCCCCATTGACGCTCATCCAAGCTTCCAGTTCATCCAAAAAATGAGCAGCTTTTTCATCGTAGGTACCATCAGCACGCAAAGGAATATTCAGCAGCAGATTTCCATTCTTCGAGACAATATCTACCAGTTGTTTCACCAGATTCGTTGCCGATCTGTAACCACGCTTGTAAGTCTCCGTATTGTAATGCCAGTCACCAATGCAGTTGCATGTCTGCCAGGGTTGTTCTACCATCTGATTAGGAGCACCTCGCTCCACATCCCATGTGAGGGCTTTTTTCTGTTCCTCGTTCAGAATCTTTCCAAAAACCACACCTCGTGGGTTCTTGTTATACATGTGAGTTGCAATTTTCAAACCGCAGTCGCTCAAAGGATAGAAAGGAAGAACGGTCACATCAAAGTATATCAGATCAGGATTGTAACGATTAATGGCATCGAGCGTACGATCGTAGAAGTTGGTCACGAATTCCTGTGATGGCGGACACGCCCCATGACTCCAATCCCATTGACCATGAATGGCACCATTGTCCCACGACCCTTTGCTCATAGGATGGTCTTGTTGGTAAAGCATCTGAGGATCAAGTCCTTCCCACCACTTACCTTTACCATCTTCTTTCGTCAAGTTGCCGTCGTAATAAACGCCAGCTTTGGGGCCTTCCAAGTCGTAGCGTTGTGATGGTTCGAACCACGTCCAGGCATGATCAGCATGAAAGGAGATACCCAATGGAAGACCTTGCTTCTTGGCGGCTGCAGCCCACTCTGCAAGGATATCACGTTTAGGTCCGATGTTCTTCGAGTTCCATGGTTGGTATTGTGAATCCCAAAGGTCATAGTTATCATGATGATTACCTAATACAAAGAAGTATTGTGCACCACAACGTTTATAACGAGCTACAAGACTATCGGGTTGCCAATGCTCAGCTTTAAATAATGGAAGGATGTCTTTATATCCAAACTCTGACGGATGACCATAATGCTCACGATGGAAGTTCGACTTGTGGTTCCCTTCCATATACATCTCACGAGCCATCCAATCGCCACTTCCTTCTACACATTGTGCACCCCAGTGAGCCCAAATGCCAAACTTGGCATCGCGAAACCACTCTGGTGTTTGATGCTGTTCGAGAGATTGCCATGTTGGTTCAAACTTTCCCGTTTGCATTTTTTCATGTTTCTCACTGACGGGAATCCTGAAAGTCTCTTGTGCCGTTACTGTAGCAAGGGTGCAACTCAAGGCCAGTGTCAATAATACATTCTTCATATTTTTGTTTATGTCTGCTTTTATTGCAGGGTGATATTAGTTTAGTTAGACAAAGATAAAGAAAAAAACATTGTTTTTTCCTGTAATCAGCAAAAATGGTAAATCATTCATCATATAAATTGGCAAAATGTTCCATAAAACTTGTAAATTTGCACATTGAATTACAATTATACGGGAATGAAAATGATTAAAATGGGTACAAGAGTGATTATGATGGCTGCTGGATTATTGATGTTATCAGTAGCACAAGCACAAGAGAACAGTATTGCTCTCGATAAGGAAGGAAAACGGGTTGAGTATAATCCGATGCTATTCGGACAATTCATTGAACATTTTGACAATCAGGTATATGGTGGCATCTTTGATCCTGGTAATCCGTTGTCGGACGAGGATGGTTTCCGAACGGATGTTATTGAAGCCATGAAAGAAATCAAGACGCCCATTGTGCGTTGGCCAGGAGGATGTTTCGTATCGACCTACCATTGGTTGGATGGGGTTGGGAAAGAGCGTCAGGCTGTATATGACAAAACATGGCAAGCAGAAGACCCTAACACGTTTGGCACAGATGAATATGTCAAATGGTGCCGAAAGGTAGGCTGTGAACCCTATATATGCACCAATGCAGGAACAGGAACACCTGAGGAGATGAGTGACTGGGTGGAGTATTGCAACCTGACAGTTGGTAAATGGGGAAAGCTTCGTGCCCAGAATGGGCATCCTGAGCCCTATAATGTAAAGTATTGGAGCGTGGGCAACGAGAATTGGGGTCGCCATGAACTTGGGGCACGTACCGTTGCGGAATGGGGTCATTTGGTGTGTGAGAGTGCTAAATTGATGCGTTCTGTGACTAAGGATGCCAAACTTTTTGCTGCTGCCACAAGTGACCCAAACTGGAGTCTGCCATTGTTGAAGGAAGCCGGTTGGATCCTCGATTATATTAGTATTCATGGCTATTGGGATCCTCTTTATCACGTGAACAATCCGGCTTCATTCATCGATTGTATGATGAAAACGGATGCCCCAGAACGTGACATTGTTCGTACTATTGGCATTCTGGAACAGGCAGGCTTTGGAGGTGGCAAGATTAAGATAGCTTATGATGAGTGGAATCTTCGTAATTGGCATCATCCTTGGCATGGAAACTTGCGTCGTGGTTTCGACTATGAGGCTCGTAGAAAAAATGATATTGCCTCCACCTACACGATGGCGGATGCTCTTTTTTCTGCCTGCTTCCTCAACGCTTGTCTGCGTCATTCTGACATCGTGGATATAGCATGTTTCTCACCCATCGTCAATACGCGTGGAGCAATCCGCGTTGACAAGGATGGACTAACTCGTCGTACGACTTTCTACACCTTGTTGATGTACACTAATTATCTGGAGAAATATTATGTTCCTGCAAGGACAAGTTTTACCCCCCTCGTTCATGGTGAAAAACAAACTACTGTGCTTGATGCAGTATTGACTTGTGATAAAGACTCGAAGCGATATGTTTATGCAGTGGTGAACAAGGATCCTGAGCAGAATGTCGATTTGAAAATCGATTTTGCTTCAATGGGTAAACGTCAGCCGAAGGAACTATCCACGTGGGTTTTAGCGGGACGGTCAGCAGATGATTACAATGATAAAGGAGACGAACATGTGCGTCCTGAAAAGAAAAAACTGAAGATAAAGGACTCTGCCGTCACCATTCCTGCTCATTCTATCACATTTGTAATTGTGGAGTAGGACTTTTGAAAACAGACATATACATTCGAATCATTCTTTCTGACGAAAAGACAGTAAGAAGTGTTGGGACAGTTAAAGAAAATTAAAAACTACGGAATATGAAATGTCTGTAAACAAAATGGAGTACTTTTGTAAATATATGATGAGTCATAATGAAGAACATGAGTGATCTCTGTTCTAAACCATGCTCTAAAAATGCTATCAAGAAACATTCAAGAAATAAGATTTATTACTCTCGAAATCCAATTATGAAGAAGTATCTGTTCCTCCTGCTGACACTGTGTTTTACCATCCAGGCATGGTCTTTGAATGTAAATCACCTTCGTGTACAATCACTATTAAATCCACAAGAAGTAGATTCCAAGACGCCACTCTTTTCTTGGCATTTGCAATCCAATGAACGTAATGTAGTACAGACAGCATATCAGTTGGTGGTTACTTCCGATGCTCAAGGAGAAACTGTCGTATGGGACTCTGGACTCATACAGTCGGCATCATCAGTGGGTGTGAAGGCAAGTGGACTTTCCTTGAAACCTTCCACACGTTATTTTTGGCATGTTACGGTGCAAGACAACAAAGGAAACGTGGCAACCTCGACCGAAACAGCCTATTTTGACACAGGTCTTATGTCATCAGCCAAGAATCCACTTTCCCCTGCTATATGGATAAAGGCATCCAACCTGAAAAATGGTGAACAAGAGGAAGAAATCAAGAATTATATCATTGAGGCCAAAGTACGTATCGAGCACTCTGCTGCTGGGATATGCTTTGGTATGCAGGACGAAGGGAACTTCTATTTTTGGCAATTGAATACGGAAGGAAGTTATCCTCGCCTACGTCCCCATCAGTGGACGGGTGGCAATGCTTCTTGCTTAGCTAATGTCAGCCTTTCTGGAAAAGTAGCATTGAATAACTCAGACGAATTCACTCTACGCATTGAAGTATCCAATGCTTCACGTGCCCGTACCTATATTAACAATGTACTGGTTGATACTCGTACAGGTAATTTCAAGTATGGTAAGATTGGCATGCGTGAAGCTGAAGGAGAATCGGACGGCCAACCTGAAATTGGAGTATATGACGACATCGTTGTGCGAACTACTGATGGTACAGTTCTTTTTTCAGAGGATTTCTCCTCGCGCAACAGTTTTACGGGTGGAACTCTTGTCAATGGGAAGCTTCGTATAGTGGGAGTTACGGGAGGAAATGTATATGCTTGGCAACGTTCGCTCACAGGTAATGGTCAGACACATTATGCCATCGATTACGATATGTATCTTGTCAAGGCCAGTGCAGCCATCATCTTCGCCTACACTGGTTCGAGCACCTATCACATGTGGCAAATCAACTGTCATGATCACAGCAAGCCTGCAGTTCGACGCCATGTTTATATCAATGGGAAGTTGACTTACGATGACAGCCAATTTGATAATTTTTCCAAAGCTCAACTTCTTGGCAGTTTACATCACTATCGTATTGAGGTACAAGATGGTATCATCAAGACTTATGTGGATGGCACTTTGGTGGATACTTTCAACGACACATCTGGTACTGCCGTTATGGGCGACATTGGCATGCGCATCGATACCAGTGGAGGTGGCGAGGAAGCTTATTACGACAATCTCACGCTTACAACCTACGATGAAGAAGGGAATAGTGTTGTTGCGTTGAGTGAAGATTTCGAGAATCTTTCTTCCGAATACTTCTATGATGCAGTCATCGAGGAAATGGCGGGTAGTCGTATGTGTCATGTGCAATCAGGTTCAGGGGAGAAGAAAGTGATGCAGTCACAGACGGAAGGTGTACCCATGTTCCGCAAAGAATTTGCTCTGACAAAGGCTATCAAGACGGCTAAGCTCTATACTTCAGGACTGGGTGTTTACGATGTGTTTATCAACGGACAACGTGTAGGACATCTTCAACTCGATGGCTCCACACTTTATGAAGAATTGAAGCCAGGTTGGACAGATTATCGTTCACGTGTTTTCTATTCTTCACACGATGTCACATCGTTACTCACGCAAGGTAACAATGTTATTGGCGCAATCGTTACCTCTGGTTGGTGGGCTGGAGCTGTCATGCATGGGATATATGGTTCTCCTCAGACTGGTTTCATTGCCAAACTGTTGGTTACTTATGAAGATGGCACAAAAGAGACGCTCAATACGGACCTCACGTGGCATTCGTCGAAAAATGGAGCTTTGAAAGCAGGGGAAATCTACGACGGTGAAATCTATGATGCTCGTCTTGAGTCGGCATGGGCTACGGCTGCCTATGATGACAGCCAATGGAATGGGGTGGAGCAGAACACGGACTTCAATGGGCAGATTGATGCTTTCACGGGTGGATATGTCCTTCAGTTGCGTGACAAGGTTCAAACCGTTAAAAAAGCTACCATCTATGAGGGCAGCAAGAACACAGGCACCACCTATGGCATGATTAATGTGGTGTCAACTCAAAATACAGACAAGATTCAGCTTTGCAAGGGACAGGCTGTCATTCTGGATTTCGGACAAAACGTTGTGGGATGGACCCGTTTCAAAGTACGTGGAAAAGCAGGCAACCGACTGCGTATGCGTTTTACTGAGATGTTGAATGACACAGGAGACAAGAATCGAGGAAATGATGGTCCTGGTGGTTCCCTATATCTGGCTAACCTTCGTTCTGCGAAGGCACAACTTTACTACACCCTTGCAGGTAAGGAAGATGGCGAGGAATATCAACCCAGTACGACATTCTTTGGTTTCCGCTATTGTGAGATTCTTCCGTCAGACGATTTGGAGATTCTTTCTATCGAGGCTCAGCCTATCAGTTCCAGCACAGATGATACAGGATCCTTTGCCACCAGCAATCCTCTGGTGAACCAACTATATTCGAACATCACATGGGGTCAGCGAGGTAACCTTTTGAGTGTACCTACTGACTGTCCGCAACGTGATGAACGTCTGGGCTGGACAGCCGACACACAGATTTTCTCTCATACAGCCATGTATATTGCTGATACTGAATCGTTCTATCGCAAGTGGATGCAGGACATGCGTGACTCGCAGAACAGCAATGGAGCATATCCTGATGTAGCACCCCACAATTGGGTAGGTTTTGGCAATTCTGCTTGGGCAGATGCAGGCATTGTAGTGCCTTGGAATATTTATATGATGTATGGTGACAAGGAAGTCTTGCGCGAGAATTTCACTTCGATGGAGAAGTACATGAACTGGTTGGCAACGCAAACTGGAGACGGATACAAATACCAAGGTGCAGGCTTGGCCTATGGTGACTGGCTTTCGTTCGTTAATACTGAGACACGTTATGTCAGTGTAGCCTATTATGCCTACGATGCTCAACTGATGGCCAAGATGGCACGTGCCTTGAGTACCTCCAATAATGACACCTATGCTACCAAGGCTAAATCATACGAGAGACTCTATGAAAACATTCGCAGCGAGTTCCGAACCCGTTATATCTCGCCAACCATTCGCCAGACTTCTCAGACAGCCTATTTGCTGGCTCTGCAGTTCAATTTACTCTCAAGCGATGCTGAACAGAACACCTTCAAGACCCGTCTCGCACAGGCTATCCGCAACAACAAATATACTCTGAACACAGGTTTTGTGGGTACTGGTATCATCAATCCAACTCTATCACGTTTTGGACTGACCGACTATGCCTATGACTTGCTCCTGCAGCGTAATTGTCCTTCGTGGCTTTATAGTGTGGATCAGGGTGCGACTACCATTTGGGAACGTTGGAACTCCTACACCATCGAGTCGGGTTTTGGCGATCCAGGCATGAATTCGTTCAATCACTATGCTTATGGTGCTGTGGGAGAATGGATGTATCGCTACATGTTGGGTATCGAGGCTGATGAACAAGAACCAGGTTTCCATCATTTCATTCTGCAACCCCAGCCAGACCGTCGTACGATACTTCCAAAGGGTCAGACATTGATAACTTCTGCAAGTGGTTCATATCGTAGTCGATATGGAGAGATTTCCTCCGCATGGTCCGCACCTGACAAGAAAAGTCTCGTTTACGATTGTACTGTGCCTGCCAATACTACTGCCACCCTGCAACTTCCTGTGGCAAGCGAGGATGTTGTGATGATGGAGAGCGGTATGCCAGCACGTGAGGCTGAGGGCATTACCTATCTGGGATACGAGGATGGTTGCATGGTGTTCACGCTGGGCTCAGGTACCTATCATTTTACTACGGATGGGTCTGTAGGTGTGGAGGCATTGAATGAACCAGACATCCATCACTCCGCACCCGTTTACGACTTGATGGGCCGTATGCGTATTCCTTCCACGGACGCACCTGTCCTACAAATGGCAGCCCTACCTCAAGGTATCTATATTACAGATGGAAGGAAAATCGTTGTGAAGTGAATCGTTCAGGGTTACACAATCGATAGGAGGAGAAGACTTACTCTTCTTCCACAATCGAAGCGTTTTTTCTAATTCGCTGTCCTTGCGCTGATCTTCTTTCCCTCCTTATTCCACGTGATAATCCAGCTACCACGTCGACTGGTGATAGTGCTGTTGGTGACAGCAACTATTTCGCCCACGTCAGAGACATTCAATGTTTTCAGCGTACGGCCTTTGGCATCGCAGATATAGTAGAACGAGTATCGTTTTGCTACGAAGAAGTCGCTGCCCCAGCCTTTGATTTCCCCAACGCTGCTGCGTGAAAGTCCACCAATCATCTTGCCCTTCTCGTCATAGACATAGTACCAATTCTTTGTCTCCTCAATATACGAAATCTGCTGTCG
>CAMKMK010000074.1 GCA_946413885.1 uncultured Prevotellaceae bacterium | reverse complement strand
TCGTCATTAGGATCTTGCACCAGATGAGTCGTGTTAGCAAGTCGATAGTTGCTGTATGCCTCATCTTCTGTTTCTTGGAAGTTTGTCCATTTGCCGTTTTCGTAATACATGGCAGTTGGATTGTTGAAAATGGCCGCTACGGTGTTGATGCCTCCCGCAACCAAAAGACGGTCACCTACCCATTGCATACGATAGCACAAGTCTTCTTTAGGACTATTGGGCTGAATTGGACCTTCCGACTGAACGAAATCCTTTTCGGAAATCTTATATCCTTTCAGTCCATGAGTTCCATCACTTACCCAATAAGTTCCATTGGCATAGCTAATGCAGTTCCATGAGTTTTCTATGTTGAAGGATGTGACTTTGTCAATACTTTCGCAGACACGAAGAACCTGAGAATTCCCATAAAGAAGTTGATCCCCTGACACATAGATAAAGGAGTATTTGTCTTGATTGTCAATCGTGGGGAATGACCCATTCTGATTTATAGAAATAATAGCTTTGTTCCAGGTACGTAATCCGATCAGTTGGTTCTGGAAACATACGACTTTGTCGAATTTGGTAACCTCATTGAACTTGCTCCAATTCTTTATGTCGTGCATGTTATCTTCGAGACTACACTTGAAGGCTCCATCGGGGGTTACAATATTCATGTTTCCATCGATGATACCAGCTCCTGTGACATTGGTGTTGAGTTGATAGGTCTCTTGGATAGTGCCTTCTTTCATATTAATCTCTATGATTCCAAATCCCATGCAGAGATAAGCTATCGAACCATGAATGTAGATATCGTTGATAACTTTGTTGGGCAAAACTTTGTCTTTTAAAGAAGACAGATTCAACACGTTGTCATTCCTGTCAAGCAAGTCGATGTTTCCATTGTCGTAAATTAGGATAATCCTCTTTGCTTCTTCGGAATAAGCCATGTGTTCAATATGGACGTCATTCAGATCATGGAGACAATCGTATGTCTTCACGCTGGTGTCGTCTGTATCATAGGCAAGTAGATTACCATTGCAAAGTGAATACACCACAGTACCCACAACCAAATTCTGCGTGGCATTCCAATAGGAGGGATAAACTTGCCAAGTGCCTATCTTTTGGGCACTGCAATGCTCAGAACCAATAAATATTCCTATGCATATAGCAACGAGTAAACTCAGAATCCTTCTCATAGTTAGTTTATTGTTTTGTTTCTTTTTTCTTTGCCAGGAAATCGCAAAGTTTTCCTATGGCTCTTCCTCTATGACTGATTTTGTTTTTTTCGGCAGACTCCATCTCAGCAAAGGCTTTTCCTCCTGCTTCGAGAGGGGCAAAGACAGGATCGTAACCAAATCCTCCTACCCCAACTTTTGTTTCCAGAATAATACCTTCCACAATCCCTTCAAAGAGATGTTCTTCACCATCCAGAATCAAGGCAACACTGGTGCGGAAACGTGCTTTGCGGTTTGATTGTCCATGAAGTTTGTTCAACAAGCATCGAATATTCGCATCCGCATCGTGGCTCTTGCCATATCCATTCATCTCTCCGAATCGAGCGGTAAACACACCAGGAGCTCCATTCAATGCTTCTACCTCCAGTCCTGTATCATCTGCAAAGCAATTTACATGATAGTGTTCGTAGACATAGCGAGCTTTCTGCAGAGCATTGCCTTCCAGTGTGTCTGCTGTCTCTGGTATGTCTTCGTGACAACCAATCTCTGTCAATCCCTTGATGAGAAATTGATTACCCAAAATCTGTCGAACCTCAGACAGTTTATGGGGATTGTTGGTTGCCATTACGAGTATAGAATTGTTGGTTGCAGCCATCGGTTTCTTATTTCTTTATCTTATCAAATCCTTCTCCAAAGACACCTTCCACATTACTCATTGTCACAAAAGCTTTATTGTCGATTTGGCGAATGAGTGCAAAGATTCTTCGGCTTTCCTGTTTCTTAGCCATTACGAGCAGAACGTTTCGTTTCTCTCTGCTGTACCATCCTTCACCATACAGGATAGTGATTCCGCGTTCTACTTGTTCTGCAATTTGCTGGGCAATCTCCTCATGCTTATTGCTGATGATGGTGAATTGTACACTTTGGCGAGCACCATTGATAACAAAGTCAAGGAAATTCATGCTGATGAACATCGTGACGTATCCCACTACCATTGTTTCCAGATTGCGGGAGAGGAAATAACTGGTTCCAACGATGATGATATCCAGTGACAGGAGGATTCGCCCAAGCGAGATATCGCGATACTTGTTGACACAGCTGGCAATGATATCTGTACCACCTGTACTTCCACCAGCCAAAAAGATGACAGCAAGGCCCAAACCTTCCATCAGACCACCAATGACTGAAGCCATGAATTTCTGGTTACCAATGATGCATGTCAGGTGTTCTTGTCCATCTGCTCCCATATAGGTCAGTTTTTCCTGGAGGATTCCTATCAATACAGAAATGATGAGAATGACAATGATGGTGCGGAAGAAATATCTCCATCCCATTACTCTGATGGCCAGAATGAGCAGGAAAATATTGATGAGCAAATAGGTATAATTGGCATGGAAACCTGTGCTATAGTAAATCAAGGTGGAAATGCCGCTTACTCCACCACTGATAATTTGATAAGGAAGCAGGAAGCACGAATACCCAATCGTATAGATGATTATGCCCAATGAGATCTGTGCATAGTCACGTGCTATCGTCCATGGATTATCTCCCCATATATTCTTTATCGTCATTGTCATGCCTTGATTGCTTTAAATCCGTTTCCATATACACCCTCTGCCCTACTCTGTGAAACGAAGGCTTGTGGATCTACCTCCTGAATCAATCGAAGAATGCGGACAGATTCACGTTTGTGGACGATGGTAATGAGAATCTTGATGTCTTGATGACTGAAATAGCCTTCTGCATTCCAAGAAGTGACAGTATGAACCGTCTCATGGATGATGCGTTCGCTGATTTCTCTGGGTTTTTTAGTAAAGATGATAAACTGGATATCCTGTCGAGCGCTGTTGATGACAAAGTCCAAAGTATAGGAATACACAGCCAGAGTGATGTATCCAAATACAACCATGCGCCAATCATGGAAAATAGGCCAACAGGATGCAATGACCAAAAGATCCAGATAAAGCATCATGCGTCCTAAGGAAATGTTTTTGTACTTATTGACCAATGCTGCGATGACATCCCAACCACCTGTACTTCCTCCTGAGAGGAAAACGATGGCAATACCTATTCCATTGAGAATTGCACCTATGACACAAGCCATTGAATCTTGCCCCTCACCTATGACTTGAATCAGATTGCCTGCGTCATCAGTCATCATCTGTTGTCCCAATTCAAGAAATGTAGACAAGGCTATCACTGCATAAGCGGTCTTGACGACAAACTTCCATCCTAATGGTTTATAAGCGATGGCAAGCAATCCCATGTTGGCTATCATAACTGCCAAGCTGATGGGAAACTTGGTGATATAGTACAAGATAGCGAAAAGTCCGACCATACCACCCGTTGTGATATGGTAAGGGAGCAGGAAGACAGCCCATCCTAATGAATAGGTAGCCATACCTATATTTATGGCGAAGAAGTCCTTAATGAACTCCCATAAACGACGCCGAGTCAATTTCATGTGTCAAATATTTACTAACAAGGTTTCAGAACGATATTGACGATACGTCCAGGAATGGCAATCGTCTTTACGATCTGCATACCCTCAAGATATTTCTGAGCTTCAGGAGCAGTTTTGACCATGCTGATCATTTGGTCAGGAGTAGCATCAGCTGGGAAGTCTAAGGCAAAACGAACCTTACCATTGAACTGAACGCCCAGTTTCACGCTGCTTTCTACCAGATATTTCTCATCGTAATCAGGCCATTGTGCATCACAAACCGTAGTGTTGTGACCCAATGCTTCCCAAAGTTCTTCTGCAATATGAGGAGCAAAGGGGGCAATGATGATAACCAAAGGCTCCATGATCTGACGGCAACGGCACTTTTGCTGACTCAGTTCGTTGCAGGCAACCATGAGGGCAGAAATGCTGGTGTTGTAGGAGAAAGCCTCAATATCAGCAGAAACTTTCTTGATCACCTTGTGCAGGCTCTTTAGGTTTTCAGCTGTTGGTTCTTCGTTGGTAACCTGTAGATTTCCCTCCTTGTCCCAGAAAAGACTCCAGAACTTTTTCAAGAAACGGTGGCAACCATCAATTCCATTCGTATCCCAGGGCTTGCTTTGCTCTACAGGTCCCAAGAACATTTCATAGAGGCGAAGAGTGTCGGCACCAAACTTCTCTACTATCATGTCAGGATTGACCACGTTGAACATGCTCTTCGACATCTTCTCGATAGCCCATCCACATATATATTTTCCATCCTCAAGAATGAACTCTGCGGTTTCATATTCAGGGCGCCATGCCTTGAAGGCATCGATGTCCAGCACGTCATTCTTCACGATATTCACATCCACATGAATAGGAGTAACATCGTACTCGTTCTTCATGCCCAAAGAAACAAAGGTATTCGTATCTTTGACACGATACACGAAGTTGCTTCGCCCTTGGATCATACCCTGGTTAATGAGCTTTTGGAAAGGTTCTTCCTTACAGCTTACGCCTAAGTCGTAAAGGAACTTGTTCCAAAAACGGGAATAGATCAAGTGCCCAGTAGCATGTTCACTTCCACCTACGTAGAGATCCACGTTCTGCCAATACTCGTCTGCCTCCTTGCTCACCAATGCTTTGTCGTTTCGTGGATCCATGTAGCGCAGGTAGTATGCAGAAGAACCTGCAAAGCCAGGCATTGTGTAGAGCTCGATGGGGAAAACGTTCTTGTTGTCAATAAGATTCTTATCCACAATCTTGCGGTTAACTTCATCCCAAGCCCAAATCTGAGCATTGCCCAAAGGAGGCTCACCAGTTTCAGTAGGAAGGAATTTTTCCACCTGAGGCAACTCGATGGGGAGGCAATCCTCAGGAATCATTTGGGGGATGTCATTCTTATAATAGACAGGGAAGGGCTCGCCCCAATAACGCTGACGACTGAAGATGGCGTCACGCAAACGATAATTGACCTTCACGCGTCCCAGATGATGTTCCTTCACGTACACCTTCGTGGCAGCAATGGCTTCTTTTACAGTCAGTCCGTTCAAGCTAAAGTCGATGTAAGGCGTCACGTCCTTGCGAGGGCTGTTTGTGACAATTCCTTCCTTCGCATCATAACTTTCCTCGCTGATGTCTGCCCCTTCAATCAGAGGGATAATAGGCAAGCCAAAGTGTTTAGCAAACGCATAGTCGCGAGAATCGTGAGCGGGCACAGCCATGATGGCGCCAGTACCATAACCAGCAAGCACGTACTCGCTGATCCAAATGGGATTCTTCTCGCCAGTAAACGGGTTGATAGCATAGGAGCCAGAGAATACACCTGTTATTTTGTGGTCAATCTGACGCTCGCGCTCCGTGCGACCCTTCACGTAAGTAAGGTATTTTTCGACCTCTGCCTTGTTTTCTGGGGTAGTGACTGTCTGCACGAGTTCGTTCTCAGGAGCTAAAACCATGAAGGTAACACCAAACATGGTATCGGCTCTTGTAGTAAAGATCGTGAAGCTCTTGTCTGAATCTGCAATCTTGAACTCAATTTCAGCACCCTCGCTACGACCTATCCAGTTGCGTTGCGTCTCCTTTATGGAATCACTCCACTCGATGGTGTCCAATCCGTCGAGAAGCCGCTGAGCGTAAGCGCTGACACGAAGACACCACTGGCGCATCTTCTTCTGTTCTACAGGATATCCGCCACGAACGCTGACTCCATCCACAACCTCATCGTTGGCAAGCACAGTTCCCAGTTTGGGACACCAGTTCACCATCGTCTCCCCCAAGAAAGCAATACGATAGTTCATCAATACATCGCTTTGCTCCTTCTCGTTCATAGCCTTCCATTCCTCAGCCGTGATGTGCAGTTCTTCGCTTTGGGCAACGTTAAGTCCCTCAGTTCCATGCTCGTTGAGATAGTTGATGAGTTCCTCGATAGGCTGAGCCTTCTGGCACTTCAAGCAATAGAAACTGGCGAACATCTTCTGGAAAGCCCATTGCGTCCAATGATAGTAGCCAGGATCACAAGTGCGGACCTCACGGCTCCAATCAAAGCAGAACCCAATCTTGTCGAGTTGCTCACGATAGCGGTCAATATTCTGGAAAGTAGTCTTTTCTGGATGCTGGCCCGTCTGGATGGCATACTGCTCAGCTGGCAACCCGTACGAGTCGTATCCCATAGGGTTCAGCACATTGAAACCTTTCTGACGTTTGTAGCGTGAATAAATGTCGCTGGCGATATAGCCTAACGGATGGCCTACGTGCAGGCCTGCTCCTGAAGGATAAGGAAACATGTTCAGCACATAGAACTTTTGCTTGTTCTTATCCTCTGTTACCTTATAAGTTTCATTAGCCGTCCAAAGCTGATGCCATTTTTGTTCAATCTCTTGAAAATTATACTCTTTTGCCATTTTTTTAAGTGTAGATTACTTTTGTGGGCACAAAGATAGTGAATTTCAAGGAAAGGGAGTATATGTTTGCCGAAAGAAATGTACAAGTACATTGATATAAGTCAAGAAAATGGGCGTTTTCCTTGATTTCTTCCTTCAGAAGAAACATCTAATTTTACTCATTCAATATTTGGGTACTCAGCTGGAAACGAGAGGTGGAGGTGGTGGCATTGAAGATTCGTGCTTGGATTGTGTTGTCCTCCAAAGTGACAGAAGAAAGTTGACGACCAGTATCTGTGAGATCGAGATAAGAGCGTTGATGAGGAGATGAAGAAGAAACAAAACGGACAACAGGAGGTTCATTCCATTGTTCATAGAGAGTAGGAATATCAGCTTGATCCCAATGGCCCTGATGAGGCACAATGGCATAATGAATACAAGTTGGTTCTACGATACGATAATCTCTGCATCACAATCCCTTGCCTGAATACTGAAGAGTAAGAGCAAGAGGATAATCCTTATCCCGAACTAACGTAATAAATGTGGTTTTTCTTTGTTTGCGCCTTATAACAATACTTAGATTATACTCATAGTTTGCGTTATGGTCAATATAGGTGTTCACATTTGCTTGATGAATTGTTACCCTTAATGATGCTTGGAGTGTGCTTCCTTCTTCTTTTGGTATTGATACGACACCATATTTGCTTGCGCCTTGAGAATTGGGTATACCTAATGCTACCCTTAAATCAATCAAAAAGCCGTGTGGGTATGATACTCCAAGATACTTTTGCGCAAGATTTTTAAGTTTTGGTATTGCTATTTCAGAATCAATTTGTATCTTTGCATCGTCATTCGTCTGAGAAGGATTGTGAGATTGACTCCCCTTATGAAAGTTCGGACGTTTGGCTTTTTTTTCGTACTTCTTCTATTGTCAGTGTTTTTATTTATAAATAGCATGACAATATGAAAAATGCAGCCTATTCAGACTGCATTTAAAAATTTGTTGTGCCAACAACTATATCATTACCCAAGGAGACTGGAGTGTGAGAAAAAAATACAACCCTCAAGGAAACATCCTGAGGGCTGCTTTATTATTAATAAGGTATAGAGTTTTTACCAGATGTCCTCTGGAGTTTCTGGGTTGTCGTATACTTCCTTGGCACACCACTCGAAGTAGTCAAGATAGAGTTCCTTGAAATAGTCGAGCACATTCTTGAAGGTCACATAGTACTCCAGGTCGGGGTCTATGGTCTTGCGAATGACAATCTGACGCATGCATGAATAGGTCGTATTGACACGCATGGACTGAGTGGCGTTGCCATCGGGAGCACTGCTGTGGGTTCCCTTCATGTACCCCAGGGTACGCATACGCTTGTCGACCTCTGCATTGTAGTCTTGGTCGTCGGTCTCTCTCTCCCACCCTGAACCAAATGCCCAGAGGTCTTTTGTCATATCGATGGGGATACCGGTAACTGTTCTGTTGATGCGGTCTGTACCCAAATAAATCTGACACACACCTCGATAGGGACGGTTGAGGATGGCAAAACGGAACTCATAGGTGCCTTGGCGAGGAACCGGTGGGAGCCGGATGGTGACGTCGTAACGTCCACCAGCCTTTATCTCGTCGGCATTATAGCTTGGATTTCCTCCGTGGTAGTTGATGCAGCACAGATAGGTGTCGGCAGTGAGCCACATGTCGTTCATGTAGTGGTAGATGTCGTCGGAAGGAATGTAGACATAGGTCTTCTTGGCATCGCCGCTGGATATCTGGCGCATGTCGTTGTTCATGGTCTCGGGGAAGATGCTCTGGGCATCGAAACGAAGACGTTGCTTCATCAGGTTGTTGCGCACATTATCGTTGTAGGATAGAGGTGCATCTATGGGATAGAGGATGCAATTGATCATGTCGCCCAGAACTGCTCTCTCGTCGTCTGTACCCACACGGCTACCAACCTTGTCGGGATCGCAAGATAGCTCATGATAAGTACCTGTACGGCCATTGTCGAGATTGGGGAAGCGATTGAGGTAGATTCCATCGCTCTCGCGGCTCTGGTAGACCTTGAGCAGACGACGTTTGCCAAAGGTGGTGTAGAGCTCATAGACAGCTATGGAGAGGTTGTGTGGAGAATTACGGTTGTAACCTACCTCGTTGTAGTGGGTGACTAACTTGTCGGCGGCCAACTTCATGGGTAGGATGTGGTAGGTGACCCATTGCCAAAGGATGTGCTTGGGATTGGAGAAATCGCCATCGGTGATGAACTCATCGTCGTCGGAGTACTGATGGTTGTCTATAATCCACTGAACCAACTTTTGCAGAAGCTGGGGGTCTTTGGGGTCTAAGCCTTCGGAACGCCAGAAGTCATCGGTCTCGGCAAAAATGGTGTAACCAAACTTGCGATGAGGAGGTGCATAACCAGCGGAGAAGTCGACACCATAGTCACCAATGTTGAGCAAGTCCTTGATTTGGCCAGTCTGGTACATCATCTCGTAGGTATCATCCTTGACGGCATTCAAGGTATCCTTGATATCGCAAGCCTGGATGGCTCGAGCCATGACCAGATAGCCCTCTATCTCCTTGTCGATGATCTGCTGGAGGAAGTAGGTGGCGGTCAAGTCTTTGGGGGCAATGACGTCGTGCATCTGATGGATGACTCCATTGAGCACCTGGATGTCGCGATTGTTGATGTCGATATTGAACTTGTTGTAGATTTGAATGGAGTCAACCCCCCGATAGTAAACGGTCAGTTTGTGCTCGTTCATGGTGGGGAAACTAATTTCGCCTCCATCCTGGAAGGGGAAGTTACCGGTCTCAATGGGATTGTCGAAGTCACCCGTGTCGATGATACTGCTGTAGACAATAACCTTGCGGATGGAGTCCAGCTTGATACTATCGGTGAAGGCATCCCAAGAGGCATAGGGAATCAGTTCGTCAAGGACAAGTGAATCGAGATAGTTGTGGATAGCTTCGTTGGTTGGAGCAAACACGGTGTAGTGACCACGAGCCGAAAGCAATTGGCCCAGGGTGGTGGCACTGACTCTGCTGACAGGAACCTTGTAGAGAAGGTCGACGTATTCGCTATACGCATCGGGGTGATTCTCGAGATAATCCATCGCGGTGCTTTCCTTGAAGACATATCGGGCTGACATGTCAATGTTCTCATGACATGAGGTGATGAGAAGCATACAAATTGACAAAACAAACCAAATTCGTTTCATATTTTAGTATTAGTTTTATATTTTCCAGGACAAAAAATATATATTTGGTCACAAAATTACGAATTAGTGACCATAATAACAAATAATGTTAGAAAAAAAAGAACTTCTATCCCTGAAAAACTCCCAAACCAGTAATAGACAACCTTCAGAATGAACTAAAAAGAGTCTCTTTCAAACCTTCCTGCAGGTCATTGAGGAAGGTCTTCCTGTCAACATGAAAAACACAACGTGTTGTGTTTGCAATTTCAACGTGTTCTTCCTGCGGTTTCAACGTGTTGTCTTTACAATTTCAACGTGTTGTGTTTGCGATTTCAACGTGTTGTGTTTTTCGTCTTGACTCGACACCATTATGAAAGGCATGAAAAAGGCGACCTCCAACATCGTGAAAGCCGCCTTGCAATAACTCGATGAGCCTGTGACTCAATCGTCGTATCCGTTGGGATTGTTCTTTTGCCAATTCCAGGAATCACGACACATCTCCTCGATACCATACTGAGCTGTCCA
>CAMKMK010000073.1 GCA_946413885.1 uncultured Prevotellaceae bacterium | reverse complement strand
GAATTCGGAAAGATGGGACAGGTGTTCTACAATTTCGCCCGTGGTATCGACGAGCGTCCAGTCATCTCTGAATGGGAGCGAAAATCCGTCAGCTGCGAGCAGACGTTTGAGAAGGACATCAGCGAGCCTTCGGCTGCCACGATAGAATTGTATCATGCGGTCCTGGAGCTGGAACGGCGCATTGCGAAGAATGATTTCGAGGGGCGTACGCTGACGCTGAAGGTCAAATTCTGGGACTTCCGTCAGATAACGCGCAGCATCACAGTAGAGCATGTGTTGCGCACCAAGGATGAGATGCTTCCTCTGGCCAAGCAGTTGTTGAGCCAGGTGGAGTTCCGTTCCCATCCTATCCGCCTTTTGGGGCTTGGCGTCTCGAACCAGCGGGTGGAAGCGGACACAAGCAAGCCGCGATGGGTTCAATTGGAGTTGCAGTTCAAGGGATTCGCTGATGGTTCTAAGTAATTCTTTCTGATTATAAATTTTCTTTACAAATATAAGAATGTGGAGGGAAGCGGGAAACTTTCTGTTTCTTTTTTTTGAGGAATTTATGACATTATATTTCATAATGTCCAACAAAATCAGTATCTTTGTGCATTGAATGTTTAAGAAAACTGATTAAAGCACCATGAAGAAAGTTTTATTCTCCGCACTGGTTATGGCCTTTGTGTCGCTGAGCATGCATGCCTCAGAGTGGACACCCAGTGAGTGGCCTGTACTGAAACACTATGACCAGAACCATCTGTTCCAGGTAGCCCTGCCCTTGGGAGGTATCGGCACTGGACAAGTCTCTTTGGGAGGACGTGGTGAACTGCGTGACTGGGAAATCATGAACATCCCGGCCAAGGGGTTCAGCACGGTCTATACGGGCAGCAGCAACACTCCCTTCTTTGCCATCTACGTCAAGCCAGACAATAAGGAAGCTACGACAACGTTGCTCGAGGGACCGATCTATCCTCATGAATACGTTCGTGGGGGTGGTGGCGAGGAAGTCAACCATCATGGTTTGCCCCGCTTCGAGAGTGCCTCGTTCGATGCAGCCTATCCTTTCGGACAGGTCAATCTTTCGGATTCGAAACTTCCAGTCAAGGTGCGCATCAAGGGTTTCAATCCCCTCGTTCCTTGCAACAGCGACGACAGCAGCTTGCCTGTAGCTGTGCTTGCCTATGAGGTGACGAATACGTCGAGCAGTGCGATGGATGTTTCCGTGTGCGCCACTTTGCGCAATTTCATCGGCCGCGATGGGCGAGGCATGAATGATATGGCAGGATGCAAGGACAACAAGAACGCCTATCGAGAGGCTGATGGCTTGCGAGGCATTTATTACTACTCAGAAGGCGTGAATCCTGAAGACCAGGCTTGGGGCACGATGGCCCTGACAACAACGAGTCGCGAGGGAGTGAGCTACCGCACGTGCAACAAACCTAATGCCTGGCAGAACACCATTCTGAACTTCTGGGATGACTTCAGCAGCGATGGCGTACTGCAGGAAAAGGTTTGGCCGCTCGAGGTCGATCCTATGGGCTCGCTTGCCGTGAAGAAACGTATTGGGGCAGGGCAGAAGGAGACCTTCGTCTTCTATCTTACCTGGAACTTCCCTAACCGCAAATCGTGGTCTCCCACGACGGTAGGCAACTACTACAGTACGCTCTATGCAGACGCTTGGGAGGCAGCAGCAAAGATTGTGCCACGCATGGCACAGCTGGAGGCAGACACACGTCTCTTCGTCAATTCGCTCTTGGAGAGCAGTTACCCTGATGTGGTCAAAGAGGCTGCCCTCTTCAACCTCTGCGTACTGCGCTCTCAGACCGTCTTCCGTCTGCCTGACGGCCACATGATGGGATGGGAAGGCGTTTGGAACAGAGATGGATCGTGTCACGGCTCCTGTACGCACGTGTGGAACTACGAGGTGGCAACACCTTTCCTTTTTGGCGATTTGGCCCAGACGATGCGTGACGTGGAATTCAACTATGCAACGAAAGATAATGGCCTGATGAACTTCCGCGCCGACCTGCCTTTGTCTGAGGCAGCCAAGCGCAATTCTCCTGCGGCAGACGGACAGATGGGATGCGTCATGAAGATGTATCGCGAGTGGCAACTGTCGGGCGACAACCAGTTCCTTTCCAAGAATTGGGAGCAGGTGAAGAAGGTGCTGGGCTATGCCTGGCTTGCCGACAACGGCATCGATGGAAAGGGAAGTTGGGATGCCAATCAGGATGGTGTTATGGAAGGCTCGCAACACAACACGATGGACGTGAACTACTTTGGCCCCAATCCTCAGATGGGATTTTGGTATATGGGTGCCCTGCGTGCCGCAGAGGAGATGGCAAAAGCCATGAAGGACAAAGCTTTTGCAAAGAAGTGTCGCACCTTGTTCGAGAAAGGCAGCCGATGGATGGACGAGAATCTGTTCAATGGTGAGTATTACGAGCATCACATCACCAACCCAGAGACGTTTGAGTTTATCGACATGGACGACCCTGCAACGAAAATTCCTGACTTCCAGCTGGGCCGTGGATGCCTTGTGGATCAGCTTGTGGGGCAGTATATGGCGCATATCTGCGGCTTAGGTTACTTGGGTGATAAGGAACACATTCGCACGACCTTGCAGAGCATCATGAAATACAACTATCTCAGCGACTTCAGCCGTCACTTCAACAACATGCGCTCCTTCGTCTATGGGAAGGAATCAGGACTCCTCATGGCCTCGTGGCCCAAAGGACGTCTGGAAGTGCCTTTCCCCTATTTCGCTGAGGCGATGACGGGTTTCGAGTATTGTGCAGCCGTAGGAATGCTTTACGAAGGTATGACGGCTGATGGACTGAAGTGCATAAAATCCATACGCGATCGCTTTGATGGCGCCAAGCGAAATCCCTTCAGTGAGCCTGAGTGCGGACATCATTATGCCCGTTCGATGGCCAGTTGGGCATCCATCCTGGCGTTGAGCGGTTTTCATTATTCAGGTGTGGATCGTCACATCACCTTCACAGATAAGCCAGGGCGTTACTTCTGGAGCACGGGCTATGCGTGGGGAACGTGTGAGGTCAAGGCTGATGGAACAGCCAAGCTAACCGTCCTGAAGGGTGAGCTGCCTGCTAAGACGATAACCATAGGAAACAAGACGAGGAAGCTATGAAATCAGTAATCATCACCTTAGCCACAATCCTGGCAACTGTCTCTGGTACGGCACAGACGCATCTGCGAGTGAATTATCTGGAAAGTCCTGTCGGAATGGATGACGCTTCCCCTCGCATCAGCTGGCGTCTGACGCAGGACAAAACGTCAACCCCCATCACAGTTACCGATGGGAATGGAAGAGTTGTTTGGCAGTTCCAGGCGCCAGCAGGCACAATTAGGGTCAGCTATGGAGGAGAACAGCTTCAGCCCTTCACCACTTATACCGTCAAGGTAGGCGAGGCTCAGACTACCTTCGAGACGGGCATGATGGGCCGACAACTTTGGCAGGGTTCTTGGATCTGCGACGGCAAGAATCGCGACTATCGTCCTGCTCCCTATTTCCGCAAGTCATTTGGCATCAGCAAACCCGTGAAAAGTGCCCGTGCTTACATAGCCTGTGGTGGACTTTTTGATTTGACGGTCAACGGAGAACCTGCTTCCAACAGCATCCTTCAGCCTGTATTCACTCGCTATGACCGCCGCACGATGTATGTTGCACTTGATGTTACCTCGTTGCTCCGTCAAGGAGAGAACGTGCTTGGTGTCATCCTTGGCAATGGTTGGTTTAACAATCAGATAAAGGCCCCTTGGAACTTCGATCAGGCCCCTTGGAGACAGCGTCCCAAGTTCTGTATGGACTTGCGTGTTACGTACGCTGATGGCAGCGTGGAGGTTGTTCCCACCGACCCTTCATGGCGAACTGCCGAAGGTGCTGTAACCTTCAATAATATATATGTAGGCGAACAGTATGATTTCCGCAAGGAGACGGGGTGGAACCTGCCTTCGTTCGATGATAAGGAATGGAAGCATGCCAGTCTGACAGGAGCACCATCAACGCTCGTTGTTTCTCAACAGATGACTCCTATACGAAAGGCTGAATGTTTGCCCAGCGTCAAGTTGACAAAGATGGACGAAAAGACATACGTCTATGACTTTGGACGCAACATGGCAGGCATCACGGAATTTTCCGTAAAGGGAGAGCGGGACACGGAGGTGCGCATAGCTCAAGGCGAACGTCTTGAAGAAGATGGACATGTTCACATGGGCAACATAAGCAAGTTCTACGACGGCGATAAAGAACGGGAACCTTTCGGCACAGACATTTATTGGCTTAGTGGAAAGGACGACAAATATGTTCCGAAGTTCTCCTACAAGGGTTTCCGCTACGCACAGGTGACATCGACGAAGCCCATCAGCCTGACTGCTGAGAACCTCATTGCATGGCGCACCAATACCGATATGACATCCGTAGGCAGCATAAGCTCTTCGTGTGAACTGCTGGACAAGCTGATGAAGGCCACTTGTGCCGCCTATCTTTCCAACTTCGTGGGTTATCCAACCGATTGCCCTCATCGTGAGAAAAACGGTTGGACGGGCGATGCACATCTGGCCATCGAAGCAGCCCTCTATAACTTTGATGCCATCACAGTCTATGAGCAATGGATGAGTGCACACCGCGATGAGCAGCAGCCCAACGGCATGCTTCCCAACATCATCCCTACCAGCGGCTGGGGTTATGATTTCCTGGTTGGTATCGACTGGGTATCCACGACTGCCATCATCCCTTGGCAGCTCTATATGTTCTATGGCGACGAACGTCCTTTGCGCGAAAACTACAACACCATCAAGCGACTGGTCGATTTCGTGGAACGTGGTGCCAACGGACATATTACTTCGTGGGGATTGGGCGATTGGATTCCTGTCAAGGCTCAATCCGACCGTGACTTTTGTGCCACCGTTTATTTCTATACCGATGCTCTCATTCTTTCCAAGGCAGCGAAGCTGATTGGCAATCTCGACGAAGCCAAGTTTTACGGCCAGTTGGCAGAGGATATCCGTAAGGCGTTGAACGATAAATACTTCAATGCTGAGAAAAGTTTCTATGCTGGAGGCTCGCAGACAGAGTTGAGCATGGCACTCTTTTGGGGTATCGTTCCTGAGGAACATAAAGCAAGAGTGGCAAAGAACCTTGCCGATGACGTCATTTCGAAGGACTATCATCTCGATGTGGGAGTGCATGGATGCAAGGCCCTCCTGAATGCCTTGAGCGAGAACGGTTATGCCGATGTTGCTTATCGTGTGGCTGTGCAGGACACTTATCCTTCTTGGGGAGCTTGGATCGTCAGCAAGGGTGCAACGACTCTTCATGAGAATTGGGTGCTTGACAATTTCGATTCCGACAACCATATCATGTACGGCGAGATAGGCGCTTGGCCTTATAAAGGGTTGGGTGGCATCTTCCCCGATGAGAAACAGCCTGGTTTCCAGCATATCATCCTGCGTCCGAACTTCGTCAGTGGGCTCGATCGTTTCGTGGCGTGCCACACGTCTCCTTATGGCGACATTCGCAGCTCCTGGACGCGCAAAGGCCAACGTGTAACCTTCGATGTTGAGATTCCACTTGGCAGTAGTGCCACTTGGTATGCTCCCGATGGTACAACGAATGAGCTGTCGGCAGGCAAGCATCACTTTAAGATAAAACTTTAAAACACGGAAAATAATGTTTAACAGACTTCAGGCAACAGGGAAAGGCTACAAGCTTGGGTGGTTGCTATTACTCTTTCTAATCGCTGGTTGCAGCCCTGTGCCTCAACACCAAGAAAAATGTGAAAAGAAAATGAACTGGAAGGAAACTCTTACTGAGCAGATGCCGCTCCTGGGGCATCGCAACTGGATTGTTGTAACGGATATGGCTTATCCTCTGCAGACCAACCCAGGCATCACAACCTTATTCGCCCCTGAGCCTTACGAAGAAGTTATCAAGACGGTTGATGACATGATCAAAGAGGCTCCCCATGTCTTTGCCCACATTTATCAGGATCAGGAACAACAGGTTCTTTCTGAGGAGTTGGCGCCTGGATGGGACGACTACAAGGCAAAGCTGAGTCAGACGCTCGACCTCAGCAATGTGCAGTTTATGCCTCACGAAGAGCTGATTCTTCGCCTCGACGAGGTGAGTCGCCTTTGTCAAGTCCTCATTATCAAAACTTCGTTGACCATTCCTTATACCTCCACTTTCTTCGAGCTGGATTGTGGCTACTGGGATGGTGAGCGCGAAGCCAGAATAAGAAAATAACCTCATGGTTCTTCGGACTGGATTTCTCTCATTCAATTCAAATTTTTGAGGTTTTTGTTTGCTTCTGTTGTATTTATTGTGTACTTTTGCACGTTTTAGCATACGATTGGGTGATTAGAGGTCAGCCTCGAATATACAAGTTTTTATGGAAAGATTCAGCGAATTGATAAAGCGGCGTCGTTCGATGCGCATGTTTACAAAGGAATTGTTGAACCCAGAGGATGTGAAGTTCCTTCTGCGGGCTGCCTTGATGGCTCCCAGCAGCAAGGGTCTGCATAGTTGGGAATTTGTTGTGGTGGATGAACACGAGAAACTCGTCCGCTTGGCAGCCTCTAAGGCTCAGGGTGCAGCTTTTCTGGAAGAGGCTCCCTTGGCTGTGGTTGTATTGGGTGATCCAGCCGTTAGTGACGTTTGGATTGAGGACGCTTCCGTGGCCAGCACCATGATGCTCCTTCAGGCAGAGGATCTGGGATTGGGCAGTTGCTGGATTCAGATTCGTGACCGGTACGATGTTGAGGGCAATCCTGCTGAGGACAATGTGCGAAGTATCTTGGGAATACCAGAGAATCTGCGTGTTCTCAGCATCATCGCTTTAGGTCACAAGGGAATGGAGCGCAAGCCTTTCAACGAGGATCGTCTCCTTTGGGAAAAGGTTCATCTGGGTCAGTACTAAGAGGAAGATTACGCAGAGGATGGACATCATCTTTATAGGAGCAGGCAATCTGGCTACTCATCTCAGTCAGGCATTTCAGCAGGCAGGGCATCGTGTCCTGCAGGTTTTCAGCCGTACGGAGGAGTCAGCCTCCCGCTTGGCTGCCTTGCTCGATTGCCTTTCCACGACCGACGTGACTGATGTTCTTCCTGAGGCAGAGGTTTACTTCCTATGTGTGCGCGATGCTGTGCTTCAGGAGTTGGCCTCACGTCTTTATGCTCATTTGCGCAAGATAGCGTTGACGGGAAACCCACGACGGGGAGCAGGAGCCCTCTTTCTCCACACGGCAGGCAGCATGTCACTCGATGTTCTGCCTATGTTGCGTCGTGGTGTCTTCTATCCCATGCAGACTTTCACCAAGTCCCGTCCTGTCGATTTCAGTCAGGTTCCCATTTTCCTTGAGAGTCAGACAGATATGCGTTTGATGGAGTTGTTGGCTCGAGCCCTTAGCCAGCAGGTATATCATCTCGATGGCGAGAGTCGTCGTTACCTTCATCTGAGTGCCGTCTTTGCCTGCAACTTTGTCAATCACATGTACGACCTGAGTGCCCGCATCCTGGAAGCCCATGACATCCCTTTCAGGGTAATGTATCCTCTCATCGACGAGACAGCCCAGAAGGTTCATTCCCTTTCTCCTCGTGAGGCCCAGACGGGGTCTGCTGTCCGCTATGACAAGAACGTGATGCAGCGCCATCTCGATTTGTTGGCTGATGACCCTTCCATGCAAGAGATTTACAAACTATTGAGTCGCAGTATACATGATAAATTATGATTTGACCCGCATTCGTGCCTTGGTCTTCGATGTAGATGGAGTCCTTAGTGCCGAAACCATTGGAATGGATAATACAGGAACGCCTCTCCGCACCGTGAACATCAAGGATGGCTATGCCCTTCAACTTGCCGTCAAGATGGGTTTACGCGTGGGTATTATTTCTGGAGCCAATACGGAGGCAGTCCGTTGTCGCTACGAAGGATTGGGCATTCAGGACATCTACCTGGGTGCAGCCGTTAAGGTCACCACTTACGAGGCATTCCGCCAGAAGTATGATCTTCTTGACGAAGAGATTCTCTTCATGGGAGACGATATTCCTGACTATCAGGTGATGAGGCTCTGTGGCTGTCCCTGCTGTCCTGCCGATGCGGTTCCTGAGATTCGTGAAGCTTGCGTCTATGTCAGTCCTCTCAGGGGAGGTTATGGATGCGGACGTGATGTTATCGAGCAGGTTTTGCGTGCTCAGGGCAAATGGATGGCCGACGAAAAAGCCTTTGGTTGGTAAGTCTGGCTGTCTCGTAACTTCAGAAAGATGATAAAGAATATGGAATACAAACTGATACTGGCTTCCAATTCCCCTCGACGGCGTGAACTATTGGGCGGATTGGATGTTCCCTTCGAGGTGCGCGTCCTGGGTGGCATCAACGAGTCGTACCCAGAAGGGCTCTCTGGCGAGGAGATTCCCCAGTATATCTCACGCGAGAAGGCACAGGCGTATCTGCTTCAGCCCGATGAGGTTCTTATCACAGCCGACACCATCGTTTGGCTCGATGGACGTGTTTATGGCAAGCCAGCCGATGAGGCTGAGGCGTGCCAGATGTTGCGCGAACTAAGTGGCCGCACCCATCAGGTCATAACAGGAGTCACCATCACCACCTCTCTCTGGCAGGATTCCTTCTCTTCTGTCAGCCATGTAACCTTTGCTGCGCTCACGGACGAGGAGATTTCCTACTACGTTCAGACGTATCGCCCCTTCGACAAGGCTGGCGCGTATGGTATCCAGGAATGGATAGGATTTGTTGGAGTCACCGGTCTCGAGGGCTCCTACTTCAATGTGATGGGCCTCCCCATCCAGCGCCTCTATAGCAAACTCCGCGAGCATCACATTCTTTGATGTCAAAATTTTTTAGTCAACGAAATGAAAGAAATAGAAAATCAAAACGATAAAATGAAAAAGTTCATTCTCCTCCTTCCCGTTCTCGTCATGTTCTTCGTGGCATGCGATGACGACGACAAGTACGTATCCTATCCTCCCACGTGGAAAGGCTTCGAAGTATCTCCCACCACTCGTCCCTATGCCGGCGATACCATCCGCGTGACGGCTCGTCAGGATCAAAAGGGGCACAACATCGAGTCAACCAATTACACATGGGTTCTCAAATGTGAAGTGACAGACCCCAAGGACGGCTCTTTTCGCGACTCCATCATCCAGGTAAGCAAGAGGACCAATTATGATGGTAACAGCGATGGCAGCGAGGACCCATACGTTAAATTCACCATTCCCGCCCTTGCTGCAGGTCGTGCCACCATCAGCTTTATTGCCAAATACAGTTATTACAGCGATGGCATTCAGGTGCAGAACGGACGGACCTACGACGAAGGCTCAGGCCTTAGTGGCAGCATTACCAGCACCAGCAGCACGCTCTATGGCGGTGCCTCAGGTTCTGTAGCCATCAATATCCTGCCGAAATGAGCCATGCTCAACTTCCATACGCTGACGTTTTCATAGATTTCGACGACACCATCTATGACACGCGCGGCAATGCCCAGATAGCTCTCTCTGACGTGTACGAGCATTTTGGCCTCAGTCGGTATTTTGCTGACCCTCAGGACTTTTACGACCCTTATTGGGAGACCAATCTTCAGCTGTGGACTCAGTATGCTCATGGCGAGATCACGCGTGATTATCTGATCGTAGAGCGTTTCCGCCGTCCTCTCTCTTGTGGGAAAGGGCTGGAGCCTTCTGTGGAGTTCTGCAATCAGGTCAGCGATTTCTTCCTCGAGTGCTGTGCCGTCAAGCCTGGCGTCGTCCCTGGCGCTCATGCCCTGATGTGTTATCTGCGGAGTAGGGGATATCGCCTCCACATGTGCAGCAACGGATTCCACGAGGTGCAGTATCGTAAGTTGAAAGCCAGCCGCATGTATGATTACTTCGACACCATTGTCCTCAGCGAGGATGCTGGGGCCAACAAGCCAGCTCCAGAGTTCTTCCAGTATGCTTTCCGCGTCAGCAAGGCTCAGCCAGAGAGCACCGTCATGATAGGCGACAATTTCTATACCGATATCCTGGGGGCCCAGAAGGCAGGCTTGGATACCATCTTCTTCAACCCTCATCCGGAATCTTTCACGGCCCCCTCGCCCGTCACCTTCGAGATCCATTCCCTTTACGAGATTCAGGAACGCTCCATCCTCTAAGTGTTCAAGGCGGAAACACAACGTGTTGTCTTTGCAATTTCAACGTGTTGACTTTGCAGGAAGAACGTGTTGT
>CAMKMK010000072.1 GCA_946413885.1 uncultured Prevotellaceae bacterium | reverse complement strand
TGCAAATTGATGATTTGCAGGGCCTTTTACTTTTGAGGAGTACTAAAAAATGTACTTCTGAAACTACACAAGTTCAGCCTTGATGTCGTCTATTCCTTTTCAGGAGTAGGAGTCTCTTGGGTTTCCTCTTCTTCTTTCTTCTTGGCAAGATATTCTGGAAGTGAGAGACCTGCTTGATCGAAAAGTTCACCCAAAGGAGGAATGCTCTTCATCAAGCCAGAAAGGAAATTGGCTGTACTGGTTTTGGCATCGCCGCCACCACCATTGTCCCAAACGGTTACCTTATCAATATTGATACCCTTGATGGCATCCACCTGAGTCTTGACAAGTTCTGGCAATTTCTCGAGTAGCAACAAGGTGTAGGCTTTGGTGGCATCACCTCCAGCAGCCTTGATCATCTTGTCGTAACCGTCAGCCTGCTTGGTTAGAATCTGGAAGAGACCGTTTGCCTCAGCTTCCATTTTGGCATAGATGGCATCAGCCTCACCCTTAGCATTCACGCGCTTCTGCTCAGCTGTTGCTTCAGCAGCAATCACAAGTCGTCTTTTTTCTATCTCCTGAGCTACGATAACGTTAGCCTGCTGGCTGGCACGGTCACGATCAGCACGGGCGACTTCAGCCTTTTGCTCAGCGGCATAAGCCTCCTCCAATGCCTGGGCACTTGCCACTTTTTCTGCTGCCACAGCCTTCCGCTGAGCTTCTGCCTCACGCTCACGACGATCTGCATCACTATTGGCGATTGCTATCTTGGCCTCATTCTCACCCTGAACAGCCTGAGCATTAGCCTCAGCCGTACGGATACGGGTCTCGCGGACTGCCTCAGCCTTACCAATCTCTCCGACTTTCTCTTGTTCTGCCACTCGAACCTTTGCCTCGTTGATAGCCTTTGCAGCGGCTTCTTGTCCCAAAGCCTCGATGTAGCCTGACTCATCCTTGATATCAGTAACATTCACATTGATCAAACGAAGACCTATTTTCTTCAATTCAACCTCTACGTTGGCAGTAATGGCTTCGAGGAACTTGTCGCGGTCAGAGTTTAACTCCTCGATGCTCATGGTAGCGATAACCAAACGAAGTTGTCCAAAAAGGATATCGCGAGCCAACTCCTGAATTTGGGCAGGGGTAAGACCCAAAAGACGCTCAGCTGCGGCCAGCATGCTCTCAGGCTCAGTACTGATACCTACTGTGAAACGGCAGGGAACATCCACACGAATATTCTGTCTACTCAGGGCATTGGTCAGGTTGGCATCTATGCCAATGGGAGTCAGAGAGAGATAAGCATAGTCCTCGATGATAGGCCATACGAAAGCACCACCGCCATGAACGCACTTGGCGCTCTTGCTGTTACCACGATTACCATAAATTACCAGAATCTTGTCGGAAGGACAACGACGATAACGATTGATGATTGCCATGAACAGGAACACCAATACTACAACACCTATTACAATAAAATAAAAAGGATCCATGTTTTTAACTTATAAGTTGAAAAATATTCCTAACTCTCGCATGAATAGAAGAAGAATAGGAAAGTGATTAATAATTTTGTTTGTAATTAAATTCTCTTCTTTAGGAACTAAATCCTCTCAACCAGCAAAATGCTGTTATCCAAAACTTGGGTGACACGAACTTTGGTTCCACTGGCCAATGCTTCTCCGTCTGTCATAGCTGGAAGTTCCTGCACAGAACCAGAGAAACTGATCTGAACCTTTCCTTGACCAGAACGGGCTGCAGGAATAGGGATATAGACATCGCAAGCCAAGCCTACACTATCCTGAATATTATAAGAGCCTGAGGACTCCAACTTCATCAACTGGCGATACATCACCACAAAAGCAAACACCATAACGCAACCACACAACAGCGCCACGATGCCTAAAAGGAATTTGTTGGGAATGGTACTCCAAAAGCAAACACCTCCCCATCCGACTCCTAACAGGAAATTCACGAAGTTGCGAATCGTGAAAAGCTGGATGGCTCCACCCGTATCCATCGTGTCTCCGTTACCATCTCCCAAACTGACATCACCTGAAACATCGCCCACTCCCATGTCGACTCCACTATCCGTATCGCCCAGACCTATAAGCGTCAGTACCATCTGGATAAGGAAAACGATGGAAGTGATAATAGCAATGCCCCAATAAACTCGAAGCGTGGGATCCAACCCTTGAAACCAATTAATGAACATGTTCATATACCTTATTTATACATTAAAAATTAAACCACAATTCTTGACTACAAATATAGTGCTTTTCTATGAACGAGAGATAAAAATCTTTAGAAATGTTGGAGATTTGACTACTTTTAGCGACATTTGCAATCCAAATTTGACAAATTCAGATGGAAAAAAGAAAGCATATCATGGACAAGTTCCAGTTCTGTCCCGTATGTGGTTCAGCAGATTTCGTAGTCAATAACGAGAAGAGCAAACGATGTCTTCAATGTGGTTTCGTTTATTATTTGAATCCAAGTGCCGCTACTGTGGCAGTCATCTTGAATGAAGAAAACGAACTATTGGTGGTTCGTCGAGCTAAGGAACCCGCTAAGGGAACGCTGGATCTGCCAGGAGGATTCAGCGACTGCAATGAAACCAGCGAAGAAGGTGTCTGCCGCGAAGTGTTAGAGGAAACAGGACTGAAAGTGGAGAGATTGGAATTTCTCTTCTCCTTACCCAATCTCTACATGTATAGTGGGCTACAAATACATACGATAGACATGTTCTATCTCTGTCATGTAATAGACACAAAAATTGCAAAAGCTGCTGACGATGCTGCAGAATTGATGTGGATACCCTGGAACGAGATTCGACCTGAAACCTTTGGTTTAGGTTCTATTCGACGAGGAATAGAGAAAATTTTAACGAAAAAAATTATAATAAAATAAGGTGTAGTTGGGATTTTTACATTACCTTTGCGCCCAAAATCATACAATCGAAGATTTAAAATGAAGGAAAATTTGGTAATCGTGGAGAGTCCGGCCAAAGCCAAGACCATTGAGAAATTTCTTGGAAATGACTACATGGTTTTGTCCAGCTACGGACATATTCGCGATCTAAAGAAAAAGACATTCAGCATCGATATAGACACCTTCAAACCTCAATATGAGATTCCATCAGATAAGCAGAAGGTAGTTGCTCAACTCAAGAAAGAAGCACAGGATTCCAAAATGATATGGTTGGCATCCGATGAAGACCGTGAAGGGGAAGCCATCAGTTGGCACTTGTATGAAGTGTTGGGATTGAAGCCTAACAACACCCGACGCATTGTCTTCCACGAAATCACTAAACCTGCCATTCTGGAAGCAATCAAGAATCCACGTGATGTTGACCTTAATCTGGTAAATGCCCAACAGGCTCGACGCGTGCTGGATCGCATCGTAGGCTTCAAGTTGAGTCCTGTCCTTTGGCGAAAAGTAAAGCCTGCCCTGAGTGCTGGTCGTGTACAAAGTGTGGCTGTTCGACTGATTGTCGAGCGTGAGCGTGAGATACATAACTTCCAAGGGGAGGACAGTTTCCGCGTGACAGCTATTTTCAAGACGGAAGATGGAAGCGAGGTGAAAGCAGAACTCAATCATCGCTTTAACACAGAGAAACAGGCCCAAGCTTTTTTGGAAAAATGCAAAGATGCTCAATTCTGTATTCAAGACATCACAACCAAACCTTTCAAACGAGTTCCTGCACCTCCCTTTACCACCAGTACCCTGCAACAAGAAGCTGCACACAAATTAGGCTTCACTGTTGCTCAGACCATGATGGTAGCCCAACATCTTTATGAAAGTGGTCGCATCACCTACATGCGTACGGATAGTGTTAACCTGAGTTCTCTCTGTTTAGGGGCTAGCAAAGGAGTTATTGCAGAACAGATGGGTAAGAAATATGTCAAGACAAGGCAATTCCACACTTTCTCCAAGGGTGCTCAAGAAGCTCACGAAGCTATTCGCCCTACTTATATGAACGATACTCAGATTGAAGGATCTGTTCAGGAACGCCGTCTTTATGATCTGATATGGAAACGCACCATTGCCAGCCAAATGGCTGATGCTGAATTAGAGAAGACTCAAGCCACTATCGGTATCAGTGGAACCACAGAAGATTTCTTTATAGCAACAGGTGAAGTTGTAAAGTTTGATGGATTTCTGCGTATCTATCGCGAAACCAATGATGAAGAGACAGAAAATGAAGAGGAGGGTATTTTGCCCCCTCTGAAGATTAATGATATGATGTCCAGCCAAGAGATTGTGGCCACTCAACGTTTTGCGCAGCGACCTGTCCGCTACAACGAAGCCAGTTTGGTACGTAAGCTGGAAGAACTGGGTATAGGACGCCCCAGTACTTATGCTTCTACCATCACCACCATTCAACAACGAGAATATGTGACCAAAAGCGACATCGCTGGTGAAGACCATTCCTATCAGATCCTGACTCTCAAAAAAGATGAAATCAAACAGACCACTGGCAAGATTATCATTGGTGCTGAACATGGAAAGTTATTGCCTACCGACACAGGCATCGTTGTCAACGATTTCCTTCAAGATAATTTTCCTGAAATAATGGACTACAACTTTACTGCCGACGTGGAAAAGAAGTTTGACGAGATAGCTGAAGGAAAGGCTAACTGGACCAACGTCATACGAGAATTCTACAATGATTTTGAGCCTTTAGTAGAATCGGCAGCCAACACTCGTACCGAACATAAAGTTGGCGAACGTGTTTTGGGAAATGATCCTGAAACTGGTGAACCAATTACCGTAAAAATTGGACGCTTTGGTCCTGTTGCACAAATTGGTAGTACTGAAGCAGAAGAAAAACCTCGCTTTGCTCAATTGAAAAAGGGGCAAAGCTTGGAAACAATAACTCTTGATGAGGCTCTTGAACTCTTCCGCTTACCCCGCAACTTAGGTAAGTTCGAGAATGTTCCTATCATCATTGGTGCAGGTAAGTTTGGTCCTTATGTGTCTTACGGAGGATCCTATATCTCTGTACCCAAGAATATTAATCCCCTAACAATGACCATTCAGGAGGCTATTACTCTCATTGTGAGAAAACGTCGTGAAGAAGCAGAACGACATCTGAAAACCTTCACAGAGGAACCTGAACTGGAGGTGTTGAATGGACGTTTCGGCCCTTATTTGGCCTATAAGGGAAACAATTATCGTCTTCCCAAGAATATGCAAGGACGTGCAACCCAGTTAACCCTGGAAGAATGCATGAACATCATAAATAGTCAAGACGCTAAGGAGGCTCCTGCCAAAGTAACTACTTCCAAACGTCATTATAGCCGCAAATCATGATAAGAATCATCCTGATCGGTTATATGGGAGCTGGCAAGACCACAGTTGGTCGCCAATTGGCAATGGCTCTGGGTTGCTCCTTTTACGATTTGGATTGGTACATTGAAATGCGTTATCACCGTACGGTAGCCCAACTCTTTTCCGAACGAGGTGAAGAGGGTTTTCGCGAGTTGGAACACAACATGCTTCACGAGGTTGCTGAATTCGAGAACATTGTTTTGAGTTGTGGAGGTGGTACTCCCTGTTTCTTTGACAACATGCAATACATGAACTCGCAGGGAGAAACCATCTACCTGAAAGTAGAACCTGCCACACTCGCCCAGCACCTCGAAATGGGTAAGGTGGAACGTCCTCTTATCAAAGGGAAAACCAAAGAAGATCTGGTTCAGCATATTCGAGAATCACTCCAGCAACGTGAACATTTTTACCTACAGGCTAAGCACGTGGTGGACGTAACCCTGCTGGATAACTACGAGAAAATAAAAGATAGTGTAAAACTACTCCGCGAAGAATTAGGTGTATGAAAAAATGGAGGATTGAGGATTCCGAAGAGTTGTACAACATAAAGGGATGGGGTGTCAACTACTTTGGTATCAATGAGAAAGGTCACGTATATGTGACTCCCAAGAAGAACAGTGTACAGGTGGATTTACAAGAAGTTGTGGATCAACTTTCCAGTCGTCACGTCAAGGCACCTGTTCTACTTCGTTTCCCTGACATCTTGGATAACCGTATTGAGAAAACTGACGAGTGCTTTCGCAAGGCGGAAAAAGAATACGAATATCAGGGAGAACATTTCATCATATTCCCCATCAAAGTAAACCAAATGCGTCCAGTCGTGGAAGAAATTATCAGTCACGGCAAGCGCTACAATTTGGGACTGGAAGCCGGATCGAAACCCGAGTTGCATGCTGTATTGGCTACCAACATGGACAGCGATAGCCTCATCATCTGCAATGGCCATAAGGACCAAAGCTACATAGAGTTAGCTTTGTTGGCACAAAAGATGGGGAAGCGTGTTTTTCTGGTTATCGAGAAATTACCAGAGTTGAAGATTATGGCTGAGACAGCTAAAAAAATGGGCGTACGTCCCAATCTGGGCATCCGAATAAAATTGGCAAGCAATGGCTCTGGCAAGTGGAGTGAAAGTGGTGGTGATGCCAGCAAATTCGGTTTGAACTCCTCTGAACTTCTGATGGCTCTTCATATGCTGGAGGAAATGAATCTCTGTGATTGCCTGAAACTCATCCATTTCCACATCGGTTCACAAATCAACAAGATTCGCCGTATCAGCACAGCCTTGCGTGAAGCTGCACAATACTACGTGCAACTACACACAATGGGATTCAAGATTGATTTCGTTGATTGTGGAGGTGGTCTGGGAGTTGATTATGATGGTACCCGTTCCAGTAACAGCGAGAGTAGTGTGAATTATAGTATCCAGGAGTATGTTAACGACTGTGTCTATACTTTTGCTGGAGCTGCTGAAAAGAATGGGATTCCTCATCCTAATCTAATCACCGAAGGAGGACGCTCACTGACAGCCCACCATAGTGTTTTGGTTCTGGATGTACTTGAAAGTGTTTCTGCTCCTCAAATGCCAGAGGATTTTGAACCAGGTCCTGATGATCATCAGTTAGTCCACGATTTAACTGAGATTTGGGACAAGCTCTCCAGCCGTTCCTTACTTGAGGATTGGCACGATGCTCAGGATATCCGCGAAGAAGCTCTCGATCTTTTCCGTCATGGTATTATTGACTTGAAGACTCGTGCTCAAATTGAGTCTCTTTATTGGGCTATCAGCCATGAGGTGGCAGAACTTGCTCACCATTTAAAGCACGTGCCAGACGAGTTGCGCAATATCGATAAACAGATGGCCGACAAGTATTTCTGTAACTTCAGTCTCTTCCAAAGCATGCCTGATTCATGGGGTATCGACCAACTTTTCCCCATTATGCCTATTGCCCGTCTCGATGAGCAACCCACTCGCAGCGCTACGTTGCAAGATATCACCTGTGACTCAGATGGTAAGATTTCTGCCTACGTCAATGGAGGACAACAGACCAACTACATCCCTCTACATCCCATCAAGCCAGAAGAGCACTACTATATTGGAGTTTTCTTGGTAGGTGCTTATCAGGAGATTTTGGGTAACATGCATAATCTTTTTGGTGACACGAATGCCGTTCATATTTCGGTAGACAAAGAAAGCTACAAATTGGATCAATTCATCGATGGCGAGACTGTTGCCGACGTTCTGGAGTATGTTCAATATGATCCCAAAAAGTTGGTTCGACGTCTGGAAATATGGGTTAGCAAGGCTATCGAAGACGGCAAGATCACAGAGTCAGAAGGTAAGGAGTTCATCAGTAACTACCGTGCTGGTCTATATGGTTATACTTACTTGGAATAAGTTCATCTAAACTTTTCGGATGCCCACTGCTTCTATAAGGAGAGCTTTCCTGAAACAAGAATTCATCCTGAAAGAGAATGGAAAAGATAAATGTCATCAAGGTTGGAGGTGGAATTGTGGAGAATCCCGATTCCCTTAGCCAGTTGCTTACCGATTTTTCTCAACTCTCTGGCCATAAAATACTGGTTCATGGGGGTGGTCGCTCTGCAACCAAGATTGCGGCATCTTTGGGTATTAAGAGTCAGATGGTGGACGGCAGACGCATCACTGATGAACAGATGCTTCAGGTGGTCACGATGGTCTACGGGGGGCTTGTCAACAAGAACGTGGTAGCTGGCCTTCAAGCTCGTGGCGTGAATGCTTTAGGATTGACAGGGGCCGATATAAATATTATCCGCAGTCATAAACGTCCCCTCAAATGTATGACTTTGGATGATGGGACAAATCAGATGATAGATTTCGGCTTTGTAGGTGACGTTGAACATGTTGACGGCCAAATGCTGAGCGTTCTCCTTCAACAAGGTGTAGTGCCCGTTATGGCACCTCTTACCCACGATGGGAAAGGACATCTTCTTAACACTAATGCTGATACCATTGCAAGTGAGGTAGCCTGTGCTTTAGTACCTTATTTTGACGTAACATTGACTTTCTGTTTCGAGAAATCAGGAGTCTTGCGTAATGCCGATGATGATAGTAGTGTGATTCCCCACATTACCGAAGACGAGTTCCATCAGCTTACTCAAAGTGGTATTGTGGTTGGAGGTATGATTCCCAAACTCGAGAACTCCTTCCAAGCTATTCATCAGGGGGTTAGGCAGGTTATCATCACTCGAACTGACCACATCGATGGCCAGGGCGGAACCATTATAGAATAAACAAATCCTTATTGTTTAACCAATTTTAACGCGAGAGCCTTGTAACTTTTACGAGTCTCATTCGTCATTCAATTAGAGAGATGAAAAAAATCAGCTTCAGAGATGACGTTTTGCCACTCAAGGATAAACTCTTCCGTTTGGCACTTCGCATCACTCTGGATACGGCAGAGGCCGAGGATGTTGTCCAGGAGACGCTGATACGGGTTTGGCAAAGCAGAGCAAAGTGGCAAGAAATATCTTCCATCGAAGCATATTGCCAGATAATCTGTCGCAGATTGGCTCTCGATATGGCGGGAAAAGCAGGACATGGGAACGTGTTACTTGACGAAGATTCACAGCAACATCTCATCGTTACCACACCTGAAGAGCAATTTGACAATCGCGAACGCCTCTCATTGGTTAGAAAACAGATGGACTCACTCCCTGAAGTACAACGAACCATCATGGAACTTCGTGACATCGAAGGAAAGTCCTATCAGGAAATAGCCATTATAACGGATCTGACAGAAGTGCAGGTGAAAGTTTATCTCCATCGAGCACGTATGAAGATTAAAAACAAAATAGAAGAAATCGAACGATATGGATTATAAATACATCGATCAATTGCTGGAACGCTATTGGGATTGCGAGACTTCCCTTCAGGAGGAGCAGATCTTGCGTGCTTTCTTCCAACAAGAAGAGATACCAGCATATTTGCAACCCTATCGTCAGATATTCACAGCAGAAGAAGAATTGTCAAAGGCTCATTTGGGGCAAGATTTCGATGACCGCATGATGGATTTGATTGACGAGAATACTGATGAACCTATTGTCAAGGCTCGTCGCATCTCCTTCGCACGCCGTGTTTCTCCTTTCTATAAGGCAGCTGGCATGATTGCTGTGATATTGGTTATCGGAATGGCTGCACAACATAGTTTTCAGTCCGCAGGACAAGATGATTCCTTGCAGTTCGTGCAACAAACTGAAGAGGATTCCAGCCTTGAGTTCTCACTCACTCCCGATGCAGCCATCCAGACTTCGTCACTTCCAGTTACCACACCTATTGACACCATCAATCAAGTCCTGCAAGAGCAGACTTCCGATGAAATGTCGCGTTGACGGAGACAACCTTTTTATTGTATCATTTTTTAATTGCTTTTTTATATAATAAACAAGTTAGTGCTTACTAAAACAATTATCGGGACTGAGAAGTTCCATTCTCTCTCAAATTTTTCATAAACATACTAACTGAGAAAAAGAGTGGCCGTGAGGCTGCTCTTTTCTTTTTTTCTGCTTTTTTCCTTCTCTTTCAATTTGGAGACATAAAAAGATGACATGTTACTTCTGGGATTTGAGAGTGTCTCTTTCCTTATTTGATAAGGTAATAATAAATAGTACGCTATTATATATATGCCATTTAACATTTTTAGTGAACAGCCGAACGAACGAACAGTTGAACAATTAATTTTGCGCGAATGGACATAGAGGGATAATTATATATACATATATAATTATAACCTTCCTCACGTTTCCTCACACAAACTGTTCAACTGTTCGTTCGTTCGCTCGCTGGCGGGAGGAGCAGCTTAGAGAACATGACATACATGGCATTCAGTGGGTGTGCCTCCCTCGGAAGCTGACCGTACGAATCGTTCTGTCAGGTCAGTATCTATTGTAAGGGGAAGAACCTGAGAGTGGCGAAAACGACAAAGG
>CAMKMK010000071.1 GCA_946413885.1 uncultured Prevotellaceae bacterium | reverse complement strand
GAAATGCCAGAGTTGGATGGTTTTCATGTACAGGAAGTGGATTCTAAGGCACAAATGTCACTTAAGTATGAGCGTGTGAATGGTCGAAACTACGGTACGGCTGTATGGCGTCAGTATGTGCTTTTCCCCCAAAAGACGGGCAAGGTAAGAGTTCCTTCCATTACTTTTGATACTCAGGTTGAGGTTCAGAATACAAGTATGGATCCATTTGATATCTTCTTTGGAGGTGGCAGTCTTTCACAGATAGTGAAGAAGAGCATTGTGGCTCCTGCTATAGAAATTGAAGTCCTTCCTCTTCCTACTCCCAAACCTCAGAATTTCTCAGGTGCAGTAGGAAAGTTTACGTTGAGTGGTTCACTGACTCCTGAGCAATTGAATGCAAATGATGCTGCAACTCTTCGTTTGGTAGTTAGCGGACAAGGAAACATGAAATTAATGAAGGCTCCGAAAGTCAACTTCCCGAAAGATTTTGAGGTGTATGATCCTAAGCAGGACGACAAGACAACGAATACTTCAGTTGGAGCCAAAGGAAATGTCATTTATGATTATATTATTGTTCCACGTCATGGTGGTAAGTATAATATTCCTCCCGTAGAGTTCAGTTACTTTGATCCTGATCAGAATGCCTACAAAACCCTTAAGACAGACTCGTTTGCAATTGCAGTTGCTAAGGCAAGGGGAGGAAGTGATAACATTCGTGAGCAAGAAGATTTGATGGTTCTCAACAATGATATTCGTTTCATAAAATTGAATAATATGAAGTTGAAGAAATCTGATTCTTCATTCTTCGGCAGTTCTACATATTGGGGTATTTATGTTGGATTATCTGCTTTATTCCTTATATTCTTGGCAATTTTCAATCGTCAGGCTCGTGAGAATGCCAATATTGCTCGTCAGCGTGGTAAGAAAGCAGGCAAGGCTGCTACCAAGCGTCTTCGTAATGCTTCTAAATTGTTGAAGGAACATCAGAGTGGTCCGTTCTATGATGAGGTGATGAGGGCATTGCTGGGCTATGTTGCGGATAAATTGAATCTTCCTACTTCCGATTTGACGAAAGAGAATGTAAGTGAAAAACTTACCGCTCGAGGTGTAGATGAGAATCTTGTCAGGAATTTCCTGGATGTACTTGGCGAATGTGAGTTCGCCCGATTTGCTCCTGGTGACCCCAATGAGACTATGGATAAGATTTTTGCAGATGCATCAGATGTTATCAACCGTTTGGATTCCGCAATCAATAAAATGTAACCACCTATAGGATTTTGACATTATGGACAAGCGTATCTATATATTACTATCATTTCTCTTCTCATGTGTGTATTTCTATGGAGAAGATTCCATAAGTAATAATGTTGAGCAGAATTCGCCGGATTCTACGCAAGTTAAAGCAAGAAAGACGGAAACAGATGATCTCTATATTCTGAAACAAGAAGCCGACAGCGCTTTCGCCAAGGATGAATATGAACAGGCTATCAATTTGTATTCAAAAATTGCCAAACAAACAGAAAGTGCAGATATTTGCTATAATCTGGGTTGCTCATATTATCGTCTTGACAACATGGCACAATCTGTTTTATGGTTTGAACGTGCCTATTTGTTGAATCCTGGCGATGATGATGTCCGTTATAATCTGGAGTTAGCTCGCAGCAAGACGATAGATAAGATTATACCTCGTCATGAGATGTTCTTTGTTACCATCTATCGTAATATGGTGAACATGATGTCTCTACATTCATGGTCTGTAACCTGTATTGGTTTGTTTGTGTTAGCTTTGATAGCTTTCTCTCTCTATCTATACAGTAATAGAGTTGCAGTTCGCAAAGTTAGTTTCCTTGTTGCGTTTATTCTAATTCTATTGGTCATACTGGGAAATATATGTGCTTTCCAGCAGCGTAAATGGGCTAAGAATCGTGATACTGGGATTATCATGCAGAGTGCGGTAACTGTTAAGAGTACACCTTCCGACAATGGTAATGATCTCTTTGTCATTCACGAGGGAACTAAGATAAAGATTCATGACAATAGTCTTAAGGACTGGTGTGAGATACAGATTGCAGATGGTAAAGTTGGTTGGATCCAAAAGAAGACATTTGAACTCATATAGATTGAATAAATAGTGTTTGAGCAACTGGTATCATGGGACAAGTCATTACTTCTTGAACTCAATGGAAGTGATTCTTTGTTTTTTGACGGTCTTTTTTTGACGGTCACACAAACTGTGACATGGATCCCATTCTTCCTTGCTCTTATTTACATCATATATAAGAACAATGAGCTTAGGAATTCGTTATTGTTGCTCTTGATTATTTCTCTCTTGATCGTTATTACTGACCAGTTCTCAAGTTCCTTTTGCAAACCACTTTTCCATCGATTACGTCCGACCCATGATCCAGAAATACTTTACATGATTGATTTGGTGAATGGATATCGGGGCGGATGGTATGGTTTCTTCTCAAGTCATGCAAGTAACACTTTTGGACTAGCGTTTTTTCTTGGTTTATTATTCCGCAATTGGAAGTCAACGCTTGTACTCCTTTGTTGGGCATCTCTTTCCAGTTATAGTCGTATTTATCTTGGAGTACATTTCCCAGGTGACATATTGGTAGGTACCCTATGTGGAGCCGTTATAGGAACCTTATTGTATTTTTTGTATCTGTACTTGAATTCGTTTATATGTAAACAACGAAAGTATTATTCATCTGCCTATACATCATCAGGATTCCTTGTTTCGGATCTTTATGTGTTTCAAGCTATTTTTGCCATGACATTGGTTTATGTCATTCTTATGGCCGTTTATTTGAGCACCAAATTCTGAGCCATATGAAAAGAGTATATCAATATCTTATACTGGTAAGTCTCATCTTATGCTCATGTGAGCGATATGTTGAAGACTCTCAGGTTCAGCATTGGAATCACCTCTCATATTCTCTCCGTTATTCCGATATTGATACTTCTCTTTATTATGCGAAAAAGGCATATCATTTGGCAATGTCTCAGGATGATATGAATGGAAAGTACGAGGCACTCAACAATCTGGCTTATATTGCATATCAGCAAATGCATTATGACCAATCCTTGCATATCCTGAATCATATCTATCGTGGTTCAACAAATCAGATTGAGTTGCTTTGTGCTGATGTCATGGAAATGAAAATTGCTCAACGTACTGGTTTGGGACGTCGTTTCTTCGACAGTCGTATCAGGGCATTGAAACGTCTCAAGCGTATTGATGAGGAGATTGATAGAATAACAGATAACCAGCGTGTTCGCGTAGAATATGCCCGTACGGAATTACATATTATCTGTTCTACATATTATTACTATCTTGGCCAGCAAGAACCAGCTGTTCAGGAGATCCAATCCATAGCTGATAACATCTCTCTTTCCAGCGATACCACTCAGTGGCTCTATTATCATTATATGCTTGGCAGCGGAGGTCTTGTTCAGGGAGATTCCGTAGATATTACACTTGCAGAATTTGATCATCTGTTCCGTGTATATACGCTCTCAACAGCAAATGGTTACACATACTTTGAGGCAAATTCACTCCAATCGTTAGCCTATATGATGGCTGATTCCCGTTTCGCCTTAATATGCCAGGAAAGAGCGGAAGCTGTTTCATATTTGTATGGTCTGCATGCTGAATGGAGAGCCACTAATGATTCTGTTTTTTCTTATGCATTGGCCAATCATGCCCTTTACCTTTTCCGAAAATACAAGGATCTTTTCCAAACTGCCTGTGTATACAGGACTCTTGGAGAATTGTATTTCGATGAAGGGAAATACCAACAGTCACATTCTAATTTCCTTCGTGCGCGTTCTTTGGTATCTGAACAGAAAAAACGTAGTAGTTTGTCTGTTTCCCCTTGGATTGCTGGTATAAGTGAGAAACTCAGTCTAACCTATAGCGCATTAGGGGACAAAGAGTCTTCATATTATTACCGTAATATCTATCTAGACCTCTTGGACAAATCCCGTCAGAATCGTGAATCCGAGAGTCGTATGGAGGAACTTAGCCACGAACTTAAAGGTATTCATGTCCGACTGATTATTCTTATATGCTTGATTGCGGTCATAGTCGTATTGGCAATTGTCCTCTCTGTTCGCATGAAACATCGTTCTGCTCATCATTCTCAGAGTATCAGCTCTTTCCGCAATTCTGATGAGTACACGAACGCTTTAAATGCCTTAAAACAGATTGCTGGAAAAGAGCAAGTTGAATTGGATCTGACAAATGATAACATATTACGTAGTCAGTATCAAATTGAGACCTTCAAATCTGAAAATATCGAGCGACGTGCTAAAGTCTCTCTCGTATATGCCATTATACCTTATATGGACCGTATCCTTGCTGAAGTGAATCGAATGAAGGAAAAAGGTTCTGCCGAGAAGGACCGTTTGCAATATGTGGCAGAACTCTCGGATGAGATTATGCATATCAATTCTGTTCTGACTGATTGGATACAGATGCAGAAGGGACAATTGAAGTTACACATTACGACATTCCCCCTTCAACCCTTGTTTGATATCATTTTACATAGTAAGCATACTTTCGAGAAGAAAGGTATCACCCTCAATGTTTCTCAGACAGATTTATCCGTAAAGGCTGATGAGGCTCTGACACTCTTTATGATCAACACTCTGGTGGATAATGCCCGCAAGTTCACACCTGAAGGAGGTGAGGTTTCCATCGATGTCTCAACGGGTGAGGATTATGTTGAGATTGACATTCAAGATACAGGAATTGGCATGAGTCAAGAGGATGTTGATATTCTCAATAACAATAAGGTATATAATGCATCTCAGATAGGTGATTCCGATTCGAAGAAGGGCTTCGGATTTGGCATCATGAATTGCAAGGGCATTATCAATAAGTACCGCAAACTCTCCACGATGTTCAGTGTTTGTGATTTTGGTGTGGAGAGTCAGAAGGGTATAGGTAGTCGATTCTGGTTCCGCTTGCCTAAAGTGGTGTCAGTCATTCTTTTTGTTATATTCGTATGTTCCGCACAGGCTCAGGATAGTTATGCTCTATATGACTCTGTGTATATCTCAAATGTAGAGGGACGCTACCAGGATGCTTTGGATTATGGTGAATACGCTATTCAGTCAATGGAGGAACCTCTGGATACTGCACTTCTTGTTTCTTTGCACAATGAGATGGCAATTGCGGCTTTATCGCTTAACATGTGGGACATTTATCGATATAACAATTCCGAGTGCGTTCGTCTTCATCAGCTTTATACCCAGGATAATACTTTTGAGACTTATTGTCTGCGTATGGAACGTATGCACTCCGATAGCATTTATCTCTATGTGCTGTTGGTTTTGTCCAGCATTATCGCATTGGTTCTTTTCTATTTCTTGTTCCTTCGTGATCGCTTGCGCAATGAGAAACTCTATTCTTCCATATTGGAGAAATTGTCTGTGGTTGTGGATCGTGTTCGTTCTTTTGCTGGGAATTTGCATTCTTTGCCAGTTTCAGCCTATCATGAATATGTGCAAGGAGATTCTTCTCTTCAGGAGCAGTTGGCACCTTTGCGTTCTGATATGGAAAGTCTCGCTTCTGGCAATGAGTATATTCACAATATTGTTGATGGGGTGTTTAAAGAGCTCTCAGCAGAGGATGATTTATTATATCGGCTCAATACTGAACTCCAGGATGCTCAGGAGACTCTCAATCGATCACGTTTTGAAGAGAATCGTCTCTATGTCATGAATCAGATTCTGGATAATTCTCTTAGTACCATCAAGCATGAGACAATGTATTATCCTGCCCGTATCCAGCAGATGGTTGGTTTCATGATTCAGAATGGCACGTCAGAAGATGACATTTCTGAGCTTCACGAATTGGTTACGTATTACAAAGATGTATATACGTTGTTGTATTCACAAACCATGCGACAGGTTGAGCAGAATTGTTTTCATGGTTCTGTTATCTCCGTCCGTTCCTGGATTGAGGATTTCTGCCAGAAATTGCAGAAGCAGATTGACAGAAATGGACTTCAGGTCAATCTGTCCTGTGAGGATTTGGATTGTCATGTGTATGGTGATCCGCTACTGCTTCAGACTCTGTTGACGAATATGGTTTCATCGAATCTTTCCTCTTCATCCTCTATTCGGTTCTGTGCGTATGAGGAAGAACGAGTCATTAAGATTCAAACCACATTTGGAGGTATACATCATTCTGACGATGAGCTGGAGAACCTTTTCACTCCTGATAGGGAGCATATCCCTTATTTGCTGATTCGCCAGATCATTCGCGAGCACGATTCCTATAGTGGTCACCCAGGTCTCCGCCTGTATGCATGCTCAGAAGAGGAGGGTTTCTCTATTTGCTTTACCTTACTTAAGAAGAATATATGACATAAAACAACACATTGAAATATGGATCCTTTCAAAGTTATTATTGTAGAAGACGTCAAGTTGGAACTCAAGGGTACTGAACAGATTTTCCGTTCGGATATACCAGAGGCAGAGATCGTTGGAACAGCTCAGAATGAGAGCGAGTTTTGGAAACTAATGCGTGTTCAGGTACCTGATCTTGTTCTTTTGGATTTAGGTTTGGGGGGCAGTACTACGGTAGGGGTGGATATCTGTCGTCAGATCCGTTCACGCTATAGCGCTGTCAAGATTCTTATTTTCACTGGTGAAGTACTGAATGAGCGTCTATGGGTTGATGTTCTCAATGCTGGAGCAGATGGTATCATTCTTAAAACAGGTAATCTTCTTCAGCGTGATGATGTGGAACTGGTAATGCATGGTCGTCATTTGGTTTTCAATGAACCTCTTCTCGAGAAGATCATTTCTCGCTTCAAGAAGGTTATCAATACGGAAAGCGAGAAGTTCGATGCCATGATTCAGTACGACATCGATGAGTATGACGAGAGATTCCTGCGTCATTTGGCTTTGGGTTACACCAAGGATATGATTGCTAATCTTCGCCAGATGCCTTTTGGCACCAAGAGCCTTGAGAAACGTCAGGTGGATCTCATCAATCGTCTGTTCCCTTCCAACGAACGTGTTGGCGTTAATGCAACTCGTTTGGTCACTCGTGCTCTGCAGCTTCATATCATCGATTTAAATCATTTGGTACCTGATGAAGACTAAAGTCCATCTTTCCACCATCCTGTTGATAATTCTTTGCTTTACAGCATTCTTGATCCCTTTCTTGTCGTGGATGCTGGCGGCATTTGATATTCCAGTCAATTCTCTTCTTTCTGACGAGGGTTGGCGTTGGACATTTACTCATGGGATGGATGCTTTTTGGAATTATGGTCTTCAATTTCTGATTCTTCTGCTCACCACGATTGGAGTTCTGGAATATGTGTTTACCCGTTCTCGCGGATCTTCTCATCGTAAAGCGTTCTACGCTTCCTCCTTTGTGGCCTTATTCCTTTTGTGTTTGTTATTGATGGCAGCTCTCTTGCCCCAGAGTCCGCTTCTTAGCCTTACGGGAGGATTGAGGTATAGTCCATTCATTTATGGACTTCCTCTGGCTTTATGTGTTATTGTCATTATCTCCTCCCTCATATATGGTCTGATGGCTCGTTGCATTCTGACGTTGCGCGATTTTGCTGATTTTGTTTCCTATGGGTTGCATCGTCATGCAATATGGATCGTTATCGCCATGATGATTAGTTATCAGTATCAAAGCATTCTGTATATTCTCAATTAAGACCTCCTCATGTTTCTCGACGAATTGAATCCAAGCCAGCGTGAGGCAGTATTATGCTGCGATGCACCATCCTTGGTGATTGCTGGAGCAGGTAGCGGTAAGACTCGTGTGCTTACCTACAAGATAGCTTATCTGCTTGAGCATGGGATGGAACCTTGGCGTATCTTGGCGTTGACGTTTACCAACAAGGCGGCTCGCGAGATGCAGCAGCGTATCTCTCGTCAGGTGGGCGATGAACTGGCTTCAGGTCTCTGGATGGGCACTTTCCACAGCATCTTCAGTCGAATCTTGCGTTACGAATGCCGTTCTATTGATTTCAATTCAGATTTTACCATCTATGATGCAACGGACAGCAAGAATATGGTGAGAACCATTATTCGTGAGATGGGACTTGATGAGAAGCAATACAAAGCTTCCACGGTGGCTGCCCTTATCAGTAGTGCCAAGAACTCATTGATTTTACCAAATGCTTTCCGCAACAGTTCAGAGATGCATCGTCGTTGCGAAACGATGAATATGCGCGAGATACCAGTGATTTATGATCGCTATTTCGATCGTTGCAAACGGGCCAACGTGATGGATTTCGATGATCTTCTCCTTTATACATGGATTCTCTTGAAGGACCATCCTGATGTCGCACAAAGGTATCAGGAGAGGTTCCAGTATGTCTTGGTCGATGAGTACCAAGATACCAATTATGCCCAGCATCAGATTGTGTGGCTCCTGACCAATCAGCGCCAGCGTGTTTGTGTGGTGGGTGATGACGCACAGAGCATTTACAGTTTTCGTGGTGCCAATATCGATAACATCCTGAACTTTCAGAAGATGTACGCGGACTCGAAACTCTTCAAGTTGGAGCAGAATTACAGATCCACACAAAATATCGTAGGGGCTGCGAATAGTTTGATTCATCACAATCAGCGACAGATTCACAAGGATGTCTTCAGCCGCAACGACGTGGGTTCTCCCATCGAGGTTTGTCAGGCTTACAGCGATGTCGATGAGGCTAATATTGTGGTGCGCAAGATTCGTAATTTCAATCGTCGTGAGGGACTTCAATTCAGCCAGATGGCAGTCCTGTATCGCACCAATGCCCAAAGTAGGAGCTTAGAGGAAGCGTTGCGCAAAGACAGTATCCCGTATCGCATCTATGGCGGCATTTCATTCTATCAGCGGAAAGAGATAAAGGATGTGATTGCCTATTTCCGTCTGGCTGTCAACCCGTCAGATGAGGAGGCACTTCGTCGTGTCATCAATTATCCCACACGAGGAATTGGAAACACTACGCTCGAAAAGGTTTTCTCCAAAGCAAACGAGATGGGCATTTCCCCTTGGGAAGTCTTGCAACGTCCTGACTTGCTTCCTCTCAACAAAGGTACGCTCGCCAAGTTGCAGACATTCGTGTCACTCATTCAGTCTTTCCATCAGGCATCCTTCACGTCTGATGCATATTCATTGGGAATCCAGATTGTACGAGAGAGTGGCATTCAGGGTGAGATATATCATGGGAAGGACCCTGATGACATCTCCAAGCAAGAGAATCTTCAGGAGTTGGTGGACGGTATGAGCTCATTTGTGGAGGAACATACTGAGCAGGGCGAGGGGATTTCGCTCTCTCATTACCTTCAGGAAGTTAGTCTGCTTTCTGATATGGACGAGGATGAATCCGAAGGGGACGACAAGGTTACCCTGATGACAGTTCATTCTGCCAAAGGACTCGAGTTTGGAGCCGTGATTGTGGTAGGACTGGAAGAGACACTTTTCCCCAGTCAGATGTCGATGGATAATCCGCGTCAGATCGAGGAAGAACGCCGTCTTTTCTATGTGGCGATGACCCGTGCTGAGAAATACTTGGTTCTCACCTATGCAAAGAGTCGTATTCGATATGGTAAGATGGAGTTCTCCAATCCCAGCCGTTTCCTTCAGGATATTGACCCCTCTTATCTGAAGCCTTCTGGTTCCCCATCCTCCACGATGGGGCAAAATCCATCCGTCCGTTCAACATTTCGAGGGACAGGATATGTTGAATCCCGTTATGGCTCTCCCTCCTCTTCCCAGCCCTCCAGTCCTTTTTCAGGCAAAAGGATTCCTCCTTTTAGGGAAGAACGCCCATCCTCCTCTCCTGTGACTCCACCTTCCCATTTTGTCCGTCTTCGACCCACCTCTTCCTCATCAGCACCTCCCTCCGTACCATCTGGTGTCTCCGTTGGAGTGAAGATTTCTCACGAACGTTTTGGCATTGGAGTTATTGAGAAGATCGAAGGGGCAGGCATCGATGCTAAGGCAACCGTTAATTTCGAGAATGCTGGCCGCAAACAACTCCTTCTTCGTTTTGCCAAGTTCCAGGTGATAGGATAGGGGACAGGATCAGTTCCTTTCGAAATGGTTTCATATCGGCAGCAAACATACGAACCATTTTGAATTGTGCAACTTTTAGGTTGCATTTTTTGCATTTATGCCACTCGTTCGTACTTTTGTCTTATGTAAAGGCAGGTTCCAATTCGTGGTCCGCCACTTTTACAACCTCTGCATCCAAGGCTGCAGAAATCTTGCATATAGTGGCCATTGTCAGATTGTGCGTACCAGACAACCATCGGCTCACCTCCGTTTCCGTCTTCCCCATCAACTTGGCAAAATCTTTCTGCGACATCCCTCTGGCTTCAAGGATTTCGTAGATACGGTTGGCTATTGCCACAGACAACTCCA
>CAMKMK010000070.1 GCA_946413885.1 uncultured Prevotellaceae bacterium | reverse complement strand
GGATTCGAAAGAGCCAAAATCTCGGCTGCCAAAATAGCAGCATTCTGAGCTCCATTTACTCCTACAGTTGCCACAGGGATTCCAGGAGGCATTTGAATGATGCTGAGCATAGCGTCAAGTCCATCCAACATACCTTTGATGGGCACTCCAATTACAGGAAGGGTAGTGTTGGCAGCAATCACTCCAGGTAAAGCAGCGGCCATGCCAGCCCCAGCAATGATCACACGAATGCCCCGTTCCTCAGCCTGTTTTGCAAAATTCTCGACCTCGTCAGGGGTACGGTGAGCACTTAAAGCATTCATCTCGAATGGAATCTCCATTTCGTCAAGAAACTTGGCAGCTTTCTCCAAGATAGGCAAATCGCTGGTACTGCCCATGATGATTGATACAATACTGTTCATATTCTCACTCTATAGATTGTTTCATACAAAAACGATTCCTACATAACCGCAAATCACTCCTACTAATGTGCCACCCAATACTTGCCACAAAGTATGCTGGCGCAACAGCATACGACTCGTCATGACTAATCCTGCCAACAGAATAGCAATACATAACCACCAGATAGGATTGAAACCAAAGATGGCGGAATAGGCTACCAACGCGCCGATGATACCACCTGCACCTGCCGAATGCATGCTGATCTTCCAATAGATGGTAATCAGGGTACAAATACACTGAATCAATAACGATACAACAATAATACCTCCCATAAAAGAAGGCAGTCGCAAACGATTCATCAAATAGAGGCAACACAAATAGGACAAAATGTTAATCGCGTAGGGCACAATACGTTTGTGTTGGTGGCGCAGTTCCAAGACACTCCATCCCTTCATCGAGCGATAGAAATAGATTCCTATGGACGGCAATGCTATCGTAAAAAGATAAACCATACCCAGCACCCACAACTTATAGACCCACGGAAGCAGAGTCAGGTATGTCAACGTGAACAGAATCACGAAACTCATCAGGGGATAATAGGTAGGCCTGAAAAGGGTCGACAAGATACGTGCTATGACGATTGCCGTTTTCATTCTCTCTCTTGATCTTTTTCTTTTCTCTGTTCTTTATTTTTTTGCTATTTCCTCATGCGAGCTACTGGGATTCCCATTTGCTCACGATACTTAGACACAGTACGGCGGGCAATATCAAATCCTTGCTCACGCAACAAACCAGTCAATTTGTCATCACTCAAGGGATAGTTCCTGTCCTCGTTGTCAACAAGTTCCTGCAAGGCAGCCTGTATTGTGCGAACAGATACTTCCTTATCTCCTTGTCGTGTAGCCTTGCTGAAAAACCACCGCAGACGCACGATACCATAACTGGTCTGCACGTACTTACTGTTGCACACACGACTTATTGTGCTAATATCCAGTCCTGTGATTTCTGAAATGTCCTCCAACTTCATAGGCCGCAAGGTGGTTTCATCGCCTGTGCGGAAATATGTTTTCTGCAGTTTGATGATTGCCAACATGGTACTAATCATGTTCTGTTTGCGTTGTCCCATTGCATTGATGAACATCTGCCCACGATCCACGTAACTACGAGTGAAACGCAGGTTCTCCTGAGCTGCTTGACTCAATTTAGCCACATCCTTTGCGTCAAAAGACTTCAGGGTATCCAAGGCATCCTCACTAATCTTCAACTCAGGAACACCTTCCTCGTTGAGCGTCATGCTGACCGATCCATCTAACTCTGTCTTGGCGATAAAGTCAGGTGTTATCTGCCGACTACCATGATTGATACTCTCACCTAACGAAGTTCCTGGCCGTGGATTCAGCTTCAGCAGATTCTCAATAAGACTTTCCATCTCAAGATGGCTCAGGTGCAATCGTTGCTCAATATGATCCCAACGTTTGTGGAGGAAGTCATCATAATAGTCACGAATTACACGTTCCATTAATGATTGAAAGGGATTGTCCGTGTCATAACGAATCTGGATAAGCAAGCATTCCTGCACAGATCGAGCACCAACTCCCAAAGGCTCAAACTGCCATAGAACATGCAACAACTGTTCCATTTCTTCCTCATTAGTTTGTAGTCCCTGATAGATATCCAGTTCATCAGCTATTTGATAGAGAGGTTTGTGTAGCAGTCCATCATCACTCAGGGAACCGATGAGGTACTTCAATTTCAATTGTTGATCAGAAGTCAGGTCAAACTCATAAATCTGGCTTTCCAACTTGTCCCCAAAAGATTGTGTATCGCCATACTCAATGTTCTCAGGCATATTATCGCCATTGTGAGTGTATAGCTGATAAGCAGGAATGTCATCTTTCGACCCATACACACTGCTGTTGTCATCCTCTGTGGATTCATAAGGGGGTGTCTCGTAGACAACTTCGCCTTCCTCTTCTGGTGAAGATATGGAATCTTCGTATTCATCAGCCTCATCACCAATATTCTCCTTCTTCTCCAACCACGGATTCTCCATACACTCGTTCTCCACACGTTGGCGAAGTGCCTCCACTGAAAGTTCAGTCAATCGGGCTGTCAATACCTGTTGAGGCGAGAGAGTCTGCACTTGCGTTTGTTGAAGTACATTTTGCTGTGACAAAGAATTGGTCTGAGCCATCAGTTTTTTTTATCCTTTCATTTATTTCTTTACAAAAATAGACCAAATATTGGGAATGACCAAATTTTGTTTTTCCATTATTTTGCTCTTCCTTCATTTTTGTATATATTTGAAACAAAATTGGTCAATCATAACAACAAATACGAAATAAAATGCCCAGAAAATCTCAATTTTCTTTCCTGCGATCCAGGAAGCTTATAGTAAATCTCCTTAGTGCCGTTATTTTTATGCCTTCAATGGCTCAATTGTACATTCCTCCTGTAATGGAGGGTGATAGTGCCAATTTCCGCAAGGATATCATGACGCGTACTTATGTAGTACCCAAGAAAATACTATGGACCAGTGGCAGTCAAAATGTCATTGCCCCCCAGCATCTTTTAGAAATGAACACGGGGCAAGCCGATATCTTTTCTGGCAACATGTGCCAAATGGTAAGCCGAGAAGGTAAAACTGCCTCTATTATCCTCGACTTTGGACATGAGTTGCATGGTGGACTCAAGATTGTCATCAGTTCCTGCAGTCCCGCAAAGACACCCGTTTTTCGGATTCGCTTTGGTGAGTCTGTCAGCGAAACATGCAGTCAGCTCAACACCAAGACTTCCTTAGTGGAAACAGGTAGTCAGGCTGTGATGGATCTAAAGAACAACACAGCCACCAACGATCATGCAATACGCGATATGGAGCTCACCTGTCCCTATTACGGGCAGATCGAGATAGGCAGTTCAGGCTATCGATTTGTTCGTCTTGACTTACTTACTCCCGATGTGGTAGTCAATCTTAAAGAGGTTAATGCTGTCTTCCGTTATCGCGATATCCCTTATCTGGGCACCTTTAAATGTAGCGATAATCGTCTCAATGAGATATGGCAGACAGGAGCCTACACGGTGCACCTTAATATGCAAGAATATATTTGGGATGGCATAAAACGTGACCGTCTTATCTGGTTGGGCGACATGCATCCAGAAACATCCACTATCAGCACCGTATTTGGCAACGATGAGAGTTTCTATTCCAGTATGGATTTGGCCACTAAACAATATCCTCTTCCCCAATGGCTCAATGGCATGAGTGCCTATTCTCTTTGGTACCTGATCATTCAGCATGACTGGTATGTCCAGAACGGCAACCTCGCTTTCATTCAAAAGCATAAGGACTATATTTTGGGGCTTATTGACCAAATTGATCAGCACATTCACAGCGATGGAACAGAGGATCTTTCTTCCAGCCGATTCTTGGATTGGCCCAGTAGCCCTAATACGAAAGGTGTGGAGTCGGGTTATCGCGCTCTGATTGTGTGGAGTCTGAAGGATGCCAAATATCTCGCCAACTTGTTAGGCGACTCGTCACGAGCTAGTAAATGTGATGCCGCCATTGCTCGACTCAATACAAAAATCATGCCTCCCAACAATCTGAAACAAGCTGCCGCCCTGATGGCCATCGCTGGTACCATGTCACCTGAAGAGGCTTGCAAAAATTGCATCTCAGTAGGCGGAGCCCAGGGATTTTCCACTTTCTATGGATTCTATATGCTGGAAGCTCTCGCTATGGCAGGGCGATATCAGGAGGCTATGGACATCATTAGCAAATATTGGGGAGGTATGCTTGATTTGGGTGCTACTACCTTTTGGGAAGATTTCAATCTTGAATGGACCAAGAATTGTGGTCGAATCGACGATTTCGTTCCTGAGGGCAAAGATGACATACATGGAGACTTTGGCGCTTACTGCTATCCTGGTTTCCGTCATAGCTTCTGCCATGGATGGGCAAGTGGTCCTACGGCGTGGATGAGTCATCATATTTTGGGTGTGGAAGTTTTGGAACCTGGTTGCAAAAAAGTTCGCATTACACCTCATTTGGGCAATCTGCAGTGGGCAGAAGGAACGTATCCTACTCCCAGCGGTGAGGTAATCCATATCAAGCATGTGAAACAACCTGATGGACAGATCAAGACCACCATCAAAGCTCCCAAAGGTGTAAAGATTGTGAAATAAGAAAAAAACTGATATGAGCATGAATAGAAGAAATTTCCTGCGAAATTCTGCCCTTGCTGCAGGTAGTCTTGCTGTAGCGACCTCCACTCCTTTATCTGTAAATGCTAAGACACCTCGCGGATCAGGTTTCACCATGTGGCAGATTCCATCACATCGCAACACGATAGGCAACAGCTACGTTTTTCGCACTCGTGGAGGTAAAGTAATCGTGATGGATGGAGGTTTTCCTGAGGAGGAATTCACGATGCGAGGCTTCCTGGGAGCTTTGGGCAACGAGGTAGAAGCTTGGTTCATTTCTCATCCACACGACGACCACATGGGTGCATTGTGGGAAATCTTGAAGCAAGGAACTCAGGACCTTCGTATCAAGGCCATCTATCACTCCAGCATCATCGATAAAGTCATCGATGCCGAACCCACCGAAGCTGAGAAAACACGTGACTTCTACGACAGGCTCAGCAAGTGCGATGCCCAAGTGATAGATATCCAGCAGCCAGGTGGTATCTACGACTACGATGGGATGCAACTCAAGATTCTCAGTGTAGCCAATGATTTCACGGTTAACCCCTATAACAATTCTTCCATGATCATGCGCGTATGGGACAAACGGAAATCCATTGTTTTTTTAGGTGATGCTGGCGTGGAATGTGGCAAGAAGGTCCTGGGCACAGTTTACAAAGCTGATCTCGACTGTGACTATCTTCAAATGGCACATCACGGACAGAACGGATGTGATGAGGATTTCTATCGTTCCATCAAGTTTCATGTCTGTCTCTGGCCAACCCCTCTTTGGGTATGGAATAATGATCAGGGAAAAGGATTCAACACAGGAAACCTCAACACTTGCAAGACTCGTGCCTGGATGGATAGTCTCCAGATTAAGGAGCATCACGTCTCCTGTGTCGAGGGTCTCTTCCGTCTGGATTAATTCGTGACAGAAACAAAGGGCAAAGGAATCAAGACGCCTTATGAGACAGATTGAAAGAATCATTCAGATGGAATCTCATCTGGATTGTGCAGCAGAGGCAGTAAAGGCTTTATCGAATGCTCTCGACAAATTCGAGGCAGCACAAGAATCGATTGCTGCCCTCTGCGCATATTATGGAAGCAACAAGTGGCGTCAGGATTATGCCGATGACGAGGCAGGTCTTCTTCCTAAGAATTTGAAAAGAGGTGTCCTCTCAGAAGATGGTATCTGGAACGTCCTCACGGATTGTCGCGAACTCGAAGAACGTCTATCGAAATTAGCTCACTCAATGACGGGTACTTCTATCTGTGAGCCATAGCGATGATACTCGTTGGAAATAGACTGCTCCTTAATGTAGAGAGCAAGTTCGATACGTCCATCACGTACAGGGAGTGATTGAGCGATGTATTTGTCGTAATTGGCAGCAGCTTGGAAGACGACATCTGGCACTTCACGTGAGATGGTGCGGATGCGCTCGTAATGTTTGATTCGCTCACAGAAAGCGGCCAGGTTTTCACTGATTGTCATACTGCCCATGGATCGTGCAACAGCGAGCAGAGAATTGCCATCGTCAGCAGAAACAGTAAGAGGCGTGCCGACAGTCTTGGCTGCAAAGCACACCATTTCCACTTGTTCCTTTGTCTCGTCACCAAAGAGACGCATTACCATACCTCCACCAAGAGGCAAGTAGCGGAAGACATTCTGCTCGCCACGTATCTTAGGTTGAATGTTACGGGCGTGACGGAACTCGCGCTCGTACCAATCTGTGTACGAGGTGCGGTAGTCGGTAAAAGTGCCTGCTTTGTCAGTAATCATCATGAACTGAGCTACGTAGTTGGGACCTCCTGCTTTCAAGCCTGGGCCAAAGGCAGAAAGTTTCATGCCGCCAAAAGGCTGACGATTCACAATGGCACCCGTAATGCCTCGATTGATGTAGAGATTGCCTGCCTGAACGTGATTCTTCCAATAGCGCTGTTCTTGTTCGTCAAGCGACTGTAACCCTGATGTGAGACCATAGTCGAGACCATTGACGAGATTGACGGCTTCCTCAAGCGTGTCGTAGGGAGCAACAGCAAGGAGAGGAGCGAACAGTTCTGTGCGGAAAGTGAAAGAGTCTGGCTTCACATCGATCTTGATGGTAGGACGCAAGATGTAATGCTTCTCGTCAACGAACTCAGGAGCAATGAGCCATCTCTCTCCACGTTCAAGATGGAAGGCATGTTCGAGCTTTTCATTGTGATTGGTGATCATGGGTCCTACGATATTGCCAGCATTCCAAACTCCCCCCACCTTGAGCGAAGCAGCACAGTCCTTGAGCTTCTCGAAGAACTCTGGATGATTGTAAACGGAACGTTCCACGAGGAGAAGTGAGCAAGCGGAACACTTCTGCCCAGCATTGCCGAAAGCAGAACGGCAAGCATTCATGATGGCGTGATCGCGATCACATTTCGCTGAGATAATCATAACGTTCTTGCCACCAGTCTCAGCAGACAGCGGCTTGCGTGGATTGGCATGTGCAAGAGCTTGTGCGGTCTCTGTGCCACCTGTGAGAATGATGTGCTTGATAACAGGTGAGGAGGTAAGCAAAGGAGTTGCCTCACGGTCAGCGATGATAACTTGAAGGGCTTGCTTGGGAACGCCTGCCTCCCAGAAAGCACGTGCGAAGAGCCAAGCGACGGGTGCTGCAACGGTAGCAGGCTTGAGGATACAGGTATTGCCGGCAGCGAGGGCTGCAACGACACCGCCACAGGGAATAGCACAAGGGAAGTTCCAAGGCGAAAGGACAAGCACAGTACCCTTTGCCTTCATCTCAATATCGTCGAGTTTTGCAAACTTCTTCATCGTGGTAGTGTAGAAACGGCAGTAGTCAATGGCCTCAGAGACTTCCACATCAGCTTCCTCTATAGTCTTGCCCGTAATGGCACACATGGAACCATTGAGGTCGCCACGCATCTGTCCAAGGATGTTGGCAGCGCGATACATGATCTGATGTCGCTCTTCAATGCTTGTGCTGCGCCAGTGACCTGGGTCAGCAGCTGCAATGTCAAGAATCTTCTCTACCTGTGTCTTGCCTGCACGAGACATCTCGCATACGAGAACTTCACCCGATTGAGAGCGGTCGAAATAACAGACATGGTCATCGTTGAAAACCAATTCGTCGCCTATTTGAGTGGGTAGCAAGTCGCCAGGCTTCCAGTCGCCCCAGGTCGGAGTACTCTGAGGATTCTGAGTACTCGGAGAGGCTTCCCACTTCTCAAAAATCTTCTCAACCCATTGCTGGTTACAGAAACGGTCAAAGTCTGTATCAGGCTCATTGATCATCTCGTCCTGCGGTTCTTGTCCCACGTAGGGCTGATTGCGGTCTTGCGTGCGCGTGGGAATATGATTAAGGTGATCCTTCATGTTGTAGGCAGCGATAAACTGTTGCTGCAGGTCTTTCCATTCCTTCGTATCAGGCTTGAGAGAGAAGCTGTGGGTAAGGAAATTGTCAGGAGCAGTATTCTCGTCCATACGGCGCACGAGATAAGAGATGGCATTGAGGAAATGCTCTTTCTTCACCACAGGCGTGTAGAGGATAACATGGTTGCCCAGTTTCTTCTGCGCTCTCCACACGTGGTTAGCCATACCTTCGAGCATCTCGAAACAGAAGCAGTCCTTGGGAGTCTGATACATCTGGGTAAGCAGATAAGCATAAGAAATGGTGAAGAGATTGTGGGAAGCCATTCCGATGTGCAGCACACGGGCATTCTCAGGCTTCAAGCCACGTTCGATGATGTGCAGGTAGTTGGCATCCACTTCCGTCTTGTTGGGACGAACGGGATTGGGCCATCCACGCAAATCACTGACAATGTTCTCCATATCGAGATTACAGCCTTTGACGATACGCATCTTGATGGGAGAACCACCTTCAGCAACACGCTTGCGGGCAAACTCGAGAAGTTCTGTTTGGAATCCTTCGGCATCAGGCAGATAAGCCTGCACGACAATACCAGCCTCATAGTTCTTGAACTGGGGTAATGAAAGAACATCTTTGAACAACTTCATGGTCAGGTGAGCATCCTTATATTCCTCCATGTCGAGGTTGATGAACTTAGGCTTGGTGACACCATTCACATCAGTATAAGGATAGTCTATAGCAGCCTGATACAATTCAGACATACGGCGGACAAGCTCAGGGAAGCACTCCTTATAGTTCAGGGCGTGCGTCTGAGCGTAAATGCCGGAAATCTTGACAGAAATATAGTTGATGTCAGGTTCCTTTAGGGCCTCGAGGTAAGACTGATAGCGCTTATCTGCCTCTCCGTCGCCAAGAACCACTTCCCCCAACAGGTTGACGTTTTGCCCAATGTTTTGCTCGAAACGGGTGGCAAGGTGCTCTGTCAGGCTGGGACGCGCGGCATCGATAATGACACGGCTTGTGTCGCGTCGCAGACGCCATTTGATGATGGGCACGGCAACCCAATTGAAGAGAGGAAGGTAAGCAAACTTCTGGTACATCCAAAAGAGAGCATGGTCGAAACAATCAAGAAACTTGGGAATCCCGTATTGGTCAATGAGCTCCTTCACGCGAATGGCTAGTTTCTGACGGTCACGGATCTGACTTGTCTCGTCGAGCATGCGCACGATAAACTTCTTGTCGCTGGGCGTGGTCACCATAGTGCCATACATGTGCTGCTCACTTTTCTCCAACTTGGTAAGGCCTGAATAACTCTCGTCGTAAAGCTTGCGCATCCATGAGAAGACTTCCTCAATGGTCGGTAATTGCTGTTCTCTCATAGTATTATATTTTTTGTTTTTTGATTCCTACCGCAAAGTTACGAATAAAAGAGCAGAGAACAAAAGAAAGAGGGCACGGAAAATGTCCCGTTAGGTACTTTTTAACAATTATGGTCAGCACACGTAATCTAATCAATTATTTACCGTCCCTTTCGTGTTTTTAGTTGTTCATGATATCTTTAAATCTCCTGTGCTCTCGCATTTTTCATGAAACTTAAAATGCTCTACACTCTACATCCATACCATGTAATGTATTGAGGAACAATGATTTACATAGGTGTAGAGTTCCTGATGACTCTACACCCACTCTACACTCTCGTATTCCATTTATAATCAATAGGATACGGGTGTCTGGTGTAGAGTGTAGAGTGATTTTCATTTCTGTTGAAACTTTTGGGAATTCGGTTTTTGGAGCAACTTGATTTCTGTGTTACGAAGGACGACCCCAAATGAAAGATGAGTTGGAAAGGCTCAGGACAACGTGTTGATAACTGGATGATAACGTGTTGATAACTGGGCAATGACGTGTTGATAACTGAAATGTAATTAATTCAAGGACAACTTTTTGACAGATGAAACACAACGTGTTGAAACCCGAAAGACAACACGTTGAAATCGCGAACACAACGTGTTGTCTTTGCCGACTCAACACGTTAGGTTTTGGGGAAGGTTGTAGCATTACTGTTCCACAGCAACTTTCAAAATAAAAAAACCATCAAGTAATTGATGGTTTTTAAAATGGGGCTCGAAACGATCTCGCGACCATAAAGGTTGTCATCCTTTCTGCGAAATCCCCTTTTGACTCTGCAAAGGAACATATTTTCTCTGATACCACCAAACTTTTTTGAGTTTTTCTTTCAGCAGAGCGGAGAAAATGGTTCGTTCTTGCCTGTTGACGATATGAAAAGGAAGCTTTACAGCTTCGTGGTGCGCTCATAGACCTCTCGGAACGGCTTCGACGAGCCGCAGATGAGATTCTATAAGCAAAGTCGCAAAATTTTTGTTATTTCCCTTGTAGGGGGGGATATAAAAAAAGGGGATGTGTCAAATAGGCACATCCCCTTTTGGTTGAATATGTATAACCTCGATTGTTATCAATTAAAGACCGTGCCACATGTTACCCTCGTCATCCTCCATCTTGTCTTCTGCATCAGAAGGTCTGTTGCTGATGCTGGCGTTTGGAGAAGCAACGTTAATGGAGATATTGTCTCTGAGTGCGATGGGGCGAGATACTGGAATAATATATGTCTTTTTCATAATCTTATTGTTTTCTATTGGATTATTTACTAATGATTGAATTCACACACACTTA
>CAMKMK010000069.1 GCA_946413885.1 uncultured Prevotellaceae bacterium | reverse complement strand
ATTTCATATGTACAATCTGACCTTTTCAACTAAAATGCAGAAGAACCACCATAATCTCGACATCACTCTTTATCGAAAATCTCAGCCAGCTTATCACGTAGCGTCTCGCCTCTCAACCCGTTGGCAACCACCTTTCCATCAGGCGAGAAGAGGACGGTGGCAGGTATCGCGCGAATGGAGTATTCTTTGGCTGCTGCACACCCCCACCCCTTCAGGTCGCTCATCTGGGGCCAGGAGAGTTGAAGGTCAGCGATACCTTTCGTCCAAGCTGCCTTCGTCTGGTCGAACGAGACTCCAACAATCTCGAATCCCTTGCTCTTGTACTTCTCATAAAGAGCCTTCACGTTGGGCATTTCAGCACGACAGGGACCACACCACGAAGCCCAGAAATCGACCAACACATACTTGCCCTTGCCTACCCAATCGGTCAGACGAACTTCCTTCCCCTCAGGGTCCTGCATCACCAGTTCTGTCACCTGGGCTCCAGGTAGTTTTCGAGCCTCGTAAATCAACGCTTCGCGAATGGGCCGCAGACATTTTCTATTAGCATAGGGATAATCTTCGAGGAAAGTCTGGATGAAGTCGAAACCTATCTTGTCAGAATAGCGCAACATATAGAGAACAGGAACGATGTTGTCGCGGTTTGCAGTCATGATGGAGCGAGGCGTGTTTTGCTTGTAGGCATTTATCTCCTCGTATTCCCTGCGGAGACGTTGGATGATGGAGTCAGGTATGTCCTGACCGTATTTCTGAATCACGTTGCGAGCCTCCTGCTCGTACTTCATTTCTCGTGGCACGAAGGCTTGAAAGTCAAGGCGCGCCTGCTCGAACTTCTTATTCAGCGGCGAGGCTTTCGTGACCGTGTGCTGTCCGCCCTGCATCATGACCTCGAGCTCTCCATCGAGCGCATACCAGCCTAAGGCACTCTGAACAGAAGGCTCCTTTGAAACTACAGCGATGACGACGCTGTCAACAGTACCAGCAAAATGGATGTCGCCCTGTGCGTTCGCTTCTGCGTTGGCAATCACCTTGTTGTTTTCCACGTCCACCAGATAAGCCTTCTTGCAATCAGGCACCTGACGGAGAAGGATATCATACTTCGTTTGAGCAATGCTGCCCATCGAGACGAAGAGTAAAAAAACGAGATAAGAAACTTTCTTCATATTCCTTTGAAATTCAGTTATTAAAAACACAACACGTTCTTCCTGCAAACTCAACACGTTGAAATCGCAAACACAACACGTTCTTCCTGCGAACACAACACGTTGTCTTTTGGATAAGAACGAGTGGCATGATTTCATCGTCTGCCTTAAATGGCAGAAAAGGTTACTTTACCAGATAGCGGTCACCCGTTTCAGAGACAATCTTGCGGCGGAAGGTTTCAGGATATCCAGGACGGATGAGAGGCTTCTGATTGCCACCAGCAGTCTTCTGGAACTTGCCATCCTTACCAACTCGCTTCATTGCCATATCATTATACTTCACGATGAGATACTGACCAAGTTTGTTCCACTCGTCGAGCATCGCCTGTGCGGTTCGATGACTGAAAGCAGAAAGATAGCGCTTTGCCTCTGCTTCTTCCATACCTGACGCCTCCTTGTCAGTCAGTTCCTGCAAGGAATTGTAATCATTCTCTAAACGGTCGCGAACAGCTTTCAACTCAGGGAAAAGCACACTATAGCGGTAATATACCATATTGCTAACCCAATTGCAAACCCAGAAAGCACTTTGGAAACTGAAATTGAACGTGTCGGCTGTCTTGACGTTATAGGGCGAAGGAGCATCCACTGTGCAGCAATAGACAGGCGTCAAAGCTACCATATTTGCATCGTCATTGCCCCACCACATGATTCCGCCAATATAGTCAGGCAGCCAGGAACGCATCTGGCAGACATAGACATTGGCTGTCTGCTGGGTAGAAATGGGTCGCTCATTGAAATACTTCTTTCCGTCGACCTCGAAACTAAGAGGAGTGGGACGGTAAGGCATTTCCCAAGGCCCCATTCCGATATCATGCGTGATATCAAGCGGCGTGTCCTCGTAATGGTCTCGCATCATGTCCTTCACGTCCTGAACGCTTAGCTTCTGCTTGGGTTTGAGGTAGAGAGGCATAGGATTATTGGGATTCTCACCTTTGGCATAAGACAGATAAGGCATCATGTCCTCGTCAGCCCAACGGTTGAAAAAACTCCAGATGCGAGCCTCGCAATAACGTGCTCCTCCAAAGTCGAGGGGATTGTAGGCTGCCTGAAAGGAGAAATCCTCGTCTGCCCCCTGAAAATATCCCTTCTCTCGAGCGAACGATATGACGTCCTTTGCGTAAATGCAATTCTCCTTGTCCTTAAGAGGGAACTGGCGGATACGGCTCTGGTTGGCGTGACCAGATATGCAGTCATCAGGAATTCTTACAGCCACCCACACGGCTCCCTTGCGACCTGGACCTTTACCAATCATTTCCAGAATCCATGCTTCATTAGGGTCGCAAATGGAGAAACTCTCACCCTCTGACTCATAACCGTATTCGCTCACGAGATTGGTCATTACGGAGATTGCCTCGCGTGCTGTCTTTGCCCGCTGGAGAGTGATATACATCAAACTTCCGTAGTCGATGAGACCCGTCAGCGTATCCGTGAGTTCCTCGCGTCCGCCAAAAGTGGTCTCATGGATGGTAAGCTGGTGCTCGTTCATCAGACCTATGACACTATACGTCTCAGCAGCTTCAGGAATCTCGCCCAAATAATTGTTGCTCTCATAGTGATAGATGGCTCTCATCTCGCCTGGCTGATGCTTGCCCCCAGGCAACCAGTTCATGGAACCATATGCTCCATAATCGTCACAACTATAGGAAACGATGACGCTGCCGTCCTTACTGGCTTTCTTGCCTACAATCAGGTTTGTGCAAGCCATCCCCATCATGCTGGAGCAGGCGAAGATTGCTATAAGAAGTATTCTTTTCATAAAATGATAGTTTAGACTTTATTTGATGACCAATTTATCGCTCCCAGCAGCCTTGAAACTCATGTCGAGACCTTTCACGCTATGAGTGAGGGCTCCAAAGGAAATGAAGTCAACACCAGCCTTGGCGTAAGGTATCATGGTCTCGTAGGTAATGCCTCCGCTGGATTCCGTCTCGCATCGGCCGGCAACAAGCTCCACAGCCTTCTTGGTGTCCTCAGGAGTGAAATTGTCGAACATGATGCGATCACACCCCTCAGCCAACGCTTCCTCAAGTTCCTTCCAATTGCGAACCTCACACTCGATCTTCAAATCCTTGTGGTGCTCCTTGCAATACTGCTTGGCACGCGAAATGGCGTTGTGGACGCCACCACAGAAATCGATATGGTTGTCCTTTAGCAGAATCATGTCGAAGAGACCAATACGATGGTTCATTCCACCACCAATCTTCACGGCCTCCTTCTCCAGCATACGCATACCAGGAGTCGTCTTGCGGGTATCAAGAACACGAGTCTTGGTTCCTGCATCGATGAGAGCCTGCTGATAGCGATGTGTCATCGTGGCAATACCGCTCATACGCTGCAGGATATTGAGCATCAGACGCTCTGTCTGCAAAAGACTCTGAACCTTTCCCTTCACGCTCATCACGATGTCCCCTGGCTTCACATCTGCTCCATCATGAATATACACTTCCACCTGCATGGTAGGATCGAACCGATGGAACACCTCGATGGCTATCTTCTCGCCAGCAAAAATGCCAGGCTGCTTGATGAGCAGCTTGCTCTCTCCCATCTCAGTTTCTGGAATACAGCAAAGCGTGGTATGGTCGCCATCACCAATATCTTCTGCGAATGCAAGGTCAATAAGACGGTCATTCAATTCTTCAACACTTAACATATCTCTTTCTATTTTTATTATAATAATGTAACAATCGTTATGAACTATCACTTTGACCAACGAGGAAGCTCCTGTCATTCATGATGATACGGCTCCCCATTGAGTATCGTCAATGCACGATACATCTGTTCCGTAAACAGGAGGCGAATCATCTGGTGACTGAGCGTCATCTGACTAAGACTTATTTCCTCGGCAGCCAGCTGATGGATGGAAGGAGCGAATCCATAAGGACCTCCCACCACAAAAACCAATCGTCGAGGACCTGCCGACATCTTCTTCTGCAACCATTGTGCGAACTCGATGCTGCGGCGTTCCTTTCCATGCTCATCGAGCAACACAATGTAATCTCCTGGCTGTAATGCCTTGCGAATCAATTTCGCCTCACATTCCTTTTGCTCACTCTCGCTCAAGCTTTTGGTTCCTTTCAACTCAGGAATTGTCTCGATATTGAAGGAAAGATAGTGGCTTATCCGAGTGACATACTCCTGAATGGCAGCAGCGAAAGGTTTATCGGTAGTCTTCCCCACTACCATCAGAATCGTCTTCATGGCTTAACGTATTCATAGCATCCTGCATCTGGCGCTTCATCTGCCAAGCGACTGCGTCCCAAACGATCGAAAATGAATTCGCCAACATAAGTGGTATCAGCCAAGTTGCGGATAGTGCTCAAACTGTCGGGCGTAAAATCATAGATGAAATTGTGGGTATCAAACGTCTGAAAGTTGTCGCTCCCACACAGAGGTTGCTCCTCTGTATCATAAATGATATGCGAGAAACGTGTCGTATCCTCAGAAACCACCGTATTGAGATAGCAATGATGGAAAAGATAATCGCACGTATAATCCTGTCCCTCGACTATACTTCCCATGATGACATCATCGCCATAACCTGTTATCACACAGTTGATGAAATAACTGTAGTAGAGATCACGATATCTGCCATCCACCTGATTGGCTATATATAATGCATCACCCCTATCTGCATCAAATGGATAGAACTGGGCTATGGTACAATGAAGGAACTGATAGGCTCCACCAAAGATATAGACGCAGGTGCCCAAAGTATTGCTTATCTGACTGTTGACAACCTGAGCAACACAATTGTTGAGACGAAGGCCGTCACCACCCAAATTGTGTATGATGGTGTTCTCGATATACAACAAATTTTCCTCTACGGTAGTACTATCGCAGATGATGCCATAAGAGCCACTATGGATATCGCAATTCACAAAGATGTTATCTTTACTACCACGATGCAGATTGATGCCTTCCCAACGGTTGGGTGTGTTGTCGTAAAGAAGATAATCAAACATGTGATCCATGCGGTCACCTCGGAAAATCACTGGTTTATCCAATGTCCCCTCAGCATCTACTGATCCATAAACTTCCATTGAAGCGCCATCATGGAAGAGTAAACGTGTGCCAGGAAGAAGGGTCAACTTAGTGGCAGGATGAACAACCAAGGAATCGTAGATGACATAAGGCTTGTCGGCAAAAAGAATGGAATCGCAATCGATGACAAGACCGTGGATGATATAGGCATCGATAGAGCCAGCTGTCAAGACTACATTCTGTACAATCCCACTCTCCAAACGGAAAGTGAGCACATCAGAAAAGGTCAAAATCTCGTCAGAACCCACTTGGGGAGGTGTGACCTCGATGCGAACAACGATGGAATCTTTCTTGCGAATCTCGAAATCCTCTCCTACGCCTCCGTAAAGATACTGACCATCCACGTTGACACGGAAGGGACTGGAAAGACCTTTACCTAATTGAACATGAGTGATACGTAATGCATCCTTGTTACGATTGTAGACAGACATCGTCTTTGTGGCACTTCCAATGGTGGAGATGAGCGTATCAAATCTAACAGTATCCTCAGAGAAAGCAATCTTGTCAGATGTGCTTGTCGAATAAGAAACTGACTCAGAACAAGAATACAAGAATAAGGTAAACAAAAAGAACCCCACAACACCTCTCCAACAAAGGAAAGGCATCGTGAATGATTTGTGTAGGGTCTTCTCTGTTCTCATACCTTATTTATAACGTAGAGCAAACCGATTTATTGCATCCAATTATACTTATCCAGCACCGCAAAAAATGGAGCACAAAACATCAGCTGGAGATCAATTTGCTTCAGGTATATTCTTCAAAATGGCAATCAGGTGATCCCATACCATCTGAACAGTTGGAATCAGAAGACGCTCATCAGGAGAATGTACGCCACGTAGAGTCGGGCCAATGGAAATCATATCAAGGCCAGGATACTTCTCGCTGAAAAGTCCACACTCCAAACCTGCATGGATACCACGAACGACAGGTTCTTTGGCGAAAAGCTTGCGATACTGATCTACGGCAATACGAAGAATCTCGCTATCAGGATTCATTTTCCAACCTGGATAACCCTCACCTATTTCAACTTTAGCACCTGCCAATTCGAAGACAGCAGCTAAGGTGTTAGCCATATTCAATCGAGCACTATAGATACTGCTTCGCTGACTACTGTTGATATCAATGGTTTTTGTTTCAGGATTACGGCGAATGCTGGCAAGATTGCTACTCGTTTCTACCAAAGCAATATCCTGACACATAGCGAACACCCCATTATCAACAGCTTGCAAAGCACTAATCAAGCGAGTACTTGTCCGCTTATCGATTGCCTCTGTGGCAGAATCCTGACTCTCGAGGATAAATTCAGGCGTCTTCTCTGTAACGCTGTATTCCTCTTCAACATCAGCAGCAAAGAGATTCCAGTCGATACGTACCTGCTCTTTATCCTTAGTAGGAACAGCACAAACACAAGATGCCTCGCGAGGGATAGCATTGTGAAGGCCGCCAGCCTGAATATCAACCAAACGAAGATCAAACTTCTTCTGGCTGACATAAAGAAAACGAGCCAACAACTTATTGGCATTTGCACGTTTCTTATCTATATCATCGCCAGAATGGCCTCCCTGTAATCCCTTGATAGTTAACGAGAAGGTAAAGAAATCTTTAGGTAATGGTTCAATCTCATAAGAGAACTGCGCAGTAGTTCGACAACCACCAGCACAAGAGACAAAGATCTCGCCTTCATCCTCACTATCCAAATTGATCAGCATCTCTCCATTCATGAATCCAGACTTCATGCCGAAAGCACCCGTCAAGCCAGTCTCTTCGTCACGAGTGAAGACACACTCAATAGGTCCATGCTCGATGTCGTTGCTCTGAAGTAAAGCCATCTCCATAGCAACTCCCATACCATCATCAGCTCCCAGGGTAGTCCCCTTAGCTTTCATCCATTCGCCATCGATGTAAGTCTGAATAGCGTCATTCTGAAAATCGAAATCGACGTTTGCATTTTTCTCACATACCATATCCATGTGGCTCTGCAGAATCAATGTCTTTCGATTCTCCATTCCAGGAGTAGCAGGCTTGCGGATAAGGACGTTACCAACCTCATCACACTTCGTTTCTAAACCCAACTTCTGACCGAAGTCCATCAAGAAAGCAATCATACGTTCCTCTTTCTTCGAAGGGCGAGGAACTTGGTTAACTTGTGCAAAACAATCGAATACACAAGAAGGTTTCAATTCAATTTCACTCATATTTTTTGGATTATTACTTCATTTTCTATATCTTTGCCGTCGCAAATATAATAAATAATGTTGAGATTAGCGTTGATTACGGTTTGTTTTGTTGCATTTGCCGTGCTACTTTTGTGCATAAAAATGCTTTTAGTGCCTGGAGGAAAGTTTGGCAGTACGCATATAGGCGGCAGCAAAGAGATGCGCAAGCGAGGAATCCATTGTGTACAAAGCATGGATGCCATCGAGCGGCGAGAAAATCCGTATCACGTGAATGAAAGAGTTAAGTAATAATTTTCACAAATAACAAAAAACAAATGAAGAAGTATCTATTTGGAGCAGCAATTCTGGCTATGGGACTCTCTATGGTCGGCTGCAACAAGTCTGCAGAAGCAGACGAGCAAAACGCTGGCGAAGAGGCCGGTGAAGTTGCTGGGTTGAAAATTGCCTACGTAGAGTTGGACACCCTGATGAGCCAGTATCAATTGTACAAGGACTACAGCGAAGTCCTGACGCAAAAGGGTAATAACATTCAAAAAACCTTAGCTCAAAAACAGAAAACTCTGGAAACCCATGCTGCCAACCTCCAGAAGAAATATGAGAACAATGGTTTCACAACTCGTGATGAATTGGAGCGTGCACAGAACAACATCGCCCGCGAACAGCAGGATTTGCAAGAACTGGCTGACCGTCTGAACAGCGAATTCAACATGGAGCAGGCTCGCATCAATGAGGAAGCTCGTGACAGCATCCAGGCTTTCTTGAAGGTTTATAACAAGACAAAAAAGTACGATTACGTGATGATAAAGGCTGGTGACAATTTACTGATTGCAAATCCAAAATTTGATATCACAAATGACGTTGTGAAAGGCTTGAATAAGCGCTACAAGATCAAGGATGACGTTAAAGAGATGATCAAAGACGTTGAAGGCAAGGCTGAAGAAGAGACAACCGAAAAGACAGAGAAGAAATAAAAGGGAAAAACATCATTTGAGGGATTCTTGTCAGAATTCCATCAAGTGATAATCTGCATCCCCGTCGAAGCCAATGGTAATATCCACCATATAACAAGCGGCTCCGTCGGGGATGCAAACATTTGCATCAAAATGGAAGCCTTGACCATCAACATTGCTGAACTTCATGTCACTCAAAGTGGCTTGTGACAAGAACTGCTCAGGAATCAAATCTTCAAAAGTAGATTTGGTTATGTTCCTGCCAAAGATACGATTCTTGCCTGAATAGACGGAAACGTGAATCAGATTGTCGAAGTAGTAATTCTGCACAGCCACACCTTCATCCGTATAACTGGTACGATAAACTTTTCTGGTAGATGGATTAATGGCAATGTAGCAATGATATCGATGGCCTAAATAGTTGACAATAGTATCACGTTTCGTTACTTCCGTATAAATGATTGGAGCATTCATGGGATGAACGAAAGCCAAGCTGTCTTCAGAAGCCTGCTCAGTATGACGAACACAAATCAGTTCACCCGTCATGGAATGGAATGAGAAGATGTTTTCGCCCAAATTCTCAATGATATATGCATTTTGTCCCACAAAGAACGTGTCGGCTACAATACAAATCTGCTGAGGAAGATTGGTGCTGTCTGGATAATATATGGAATCCTGATTCACCCGAAATAAGGGCTCTTCAGTATCGTTGTCAACCCAAATCCCCTGTAACTTGCGTAGCGCAACAGTATCTTGCTGAGGTATTTCGATATCATCAACCTTATACTGATACCGATGTCCACAAGAAACCATAATAATGGCAACTGCGAATAAAACAATTTTCTTGTTCATCTTATAATCTGATACAAAGGTATAAAAAAGTCATGGATTATACAACATTGAATAAAAAAAAAAAACTTATTGGAAAAAGTTTCTTCACTTTACAGAAAAAATTCCTATATTTGCACTCGTGAACGATTTATCAAAACATATAGAATACTTGCTTCTTAGCAACGACTGCCTGATTGTCCCACAATTAGGAGCCTTTGTTGTACGTCACATGAACAGTGAATGGAGTGAAGAGGAAGAATTATTCTTGCCACCCTATCGACAGGTTCATTTCAACGAAAAGATACGTCACAACGACAATCTTTTGACAAGTTCACTCATGCAATTTTACAAAATAAGTTCGGAAGAAGCACTCAAGTGGATTGATGAATATGTAAAACAGATAAATGAGGAACTGCTCGTCAACGGTTCTTTCGACTTGGGCAGTATCGGCGTTCTTTTTAAAGAGAATGATTTCAGTCCCATATCTTTCTCAGCATGCAAGGCAGGCGTAACCGCACCAGAGCTCTATGGTCTGGACACTTTCCAAGCCTCCTACTTGCCTGATGTTTTGTTAAAGACCGCTGAGACTCGTATAGAAAATACTCAGCGAATAGCCGCGATAGAGAAAGATAATAATCACATAACCATCCGACTCAACCGAAAGGTTTTCAATGTAGTGACTACTATCGCGGCATCCATCGTTCTCTTCTTTTTGTTCTCCACACCTGTGCAGAACACCAGCATGACAACTGATCTGAGTTCAAACAAGGAAATCTTCTTTCCTAAGAATTTGATTCCACGTCAGGCTACATCACAAACAAATAATGAATCCACAATTGAAACCGCGAGAGCTGCTGGAACAACAACCAATGTCGAAGAAAAAGCTTCTGCAACGAATTTGATAGAGGAAAAAACTTCAACAACAGAAAATTATGTTAAGAAAGAATCTTCCAAACTTAATGAGCCAGAAATATCTCATGGGAAATATTGCATAGTGATGTCAAGTGCTGTCTCCCAAAAGAATGCTGAAAGATATACAGAATATCTAAGGAAAGCAGGTTATAATGCTGAGATATTTGACAATGGAAAGATTCGCAGAGTCATTATCGGCGGATTCCAAACAGAAGAGAGCTGTCGTGAGCAGATTAAAGAAATGCACAAAAACCAGGAATATAAGGATTGCTGGTTTATGAAGTTGAACTAATCTATTACCGACAACACCATAAAAGGCTGATGAAAAGAGTCCGTTGCCCCAAGTGCGATAATTACATCACTTTCGACGAAACCCAATACACGGAAGGTCAGCAATTAGTCTTCCAGTGTTCAAATTGCAATAGACAGTTTGGTATTCGTTTAGGAACAAGTAAAATCCTACAGACCCAGAAGGAGGAAACTTCAGACGAAAATGTACAAAATGAAGGTCTGGGAAGTATTGTGGTAGTAGAGAACGTGT
>CAMKMK010000068.1 GCA_946413885.1 uncultured Prevotellaceae bacterium | reverse complement strand
CTGGACCCATTGATTAAGAGTCAATTGCTCTACCAACTGAGCTAAGGACGCATCATTTCTGATTTTGCGAGTGCAAAGGTAAGGACTTTTAACGAAACGTCCAAACTATCGGAACGTTTTTTTTAATCAAACTGTCAATTCGTAGATTTGCGATGGAACCTTCCGTTTAAGAATGTCCAACTTGAAATCCACTCCTGGTATTATCCCATACTCACGCAGAACGCCTTCCACCGTCTTACGGGCTAGTTCAGGATGATTGTTTTCTTCAGAAAGATGACAAAGCCAGACATGTTTAAGCTTAGGAGTACCATGCTCGGCAATCAAACGGGCAGAATCCACATTACTCAAATGGCCACGTCCACTGCGAATGCGACCTTTGAGATAGGCTGGATATGGTCCCATCATCAGCATGTTCAAGTCATGGTTAGCCTCAAGAACCAGATAATTGGCTCGAGATACTTCCTCTTCGATTGTTGGAGTAACATGTCCCACATCAGTAATCAGACAGAATGTTATGTCATCCGCCTCGATACGGTAACCCACGCAATCACTGCTGTCATGAGGTACATCGAAAGGAGTAACCATAAAGTCACCCACTTGGATGGTCATCCCTTTGGCAATGTAACGTATATGCTCTTCAGTAAGTTGACTGGTAACGCAGTAGTTGCGATTAATGCCCATGTGGACAGGCTCCGTCGCAAAGATTGGTTTATTAAGCTCATTGGCAAGATTGCCAACAGCCTTGATGTGGTCCGCATGATCGTGCGTGATAAGCACCAAATCAAGATTCTCAATATCCAACTCTAAATTGTGCATGTGACGTTTTAGAGTGCGAATGTTGAGACCCGCATCTACCAAGATACTCGTATTTCCAGTACTTAGATAATAACTATTGCCACTACTACCAGAGCCTAGAGAAACAAATTTCATCATGGTTTGTTATTATTTCTAACGCAAAATTACGACATTATAACCATAATGACAAATTTTTTTTGTATTTTTGTAAGAAATTTGAAACGTATGTTAATGTCAAACATGAATAAATGTACGCTTATAAGTATGATATTTATGATAATATCATGCCAACATAATCCCACAAATGAATCAAAAGAAGTTGCAAAAAAATATCTCGAATATATGTTTACATGCAACCTGGATGAAGCTTCAAAATTCTGTACAAAAGAAGCTCAAGATAACCTATCGTGGTATGCATCGAACTTAACTGATCGTGAACTCAACCTGATCACTAAACGTCCTGTAATAAATATTCTTAAGAGTAATATCCAGGGTGATACATTGGCCACAATAAATTACAAAGCAGAGCAGGTATTAGTAGCAGATTCGCTGGAACACGCTGGACACATCGGCACAAAGGAAGGTACCTTAGAACTTGTTCGCATCGGAAAAAAATGGAAAATAAAGTCAGAAAGGTAAACCAACTGCAAAGTGAAGCGTAAAGTCACGTCCAAAATTGGGATGAATAATTGGATAATGGTGGCGACTGTCTGTATAAGCAGGATGAATGGCCTTCATACCACCATCTAATCGCAGAATGAAATAATCGAAGTTTAAACGTATACCCAAACCGTATGAAACGGCTATCTGACGCCAGAAAGTATCTAATTGGAACTGGCCTCCAGGCTGATCAGGATAGTTTCGAATAGTCCAGATATTTCCAGCATCAACAAAGGCAGCACCATGCATCTTCCAGAAAAGATGAGTACGGTACTCCACATTCATGTCGAGTTTGATGTCACCTGTCTGATTGATGAAATCAATGCGACCATCATTGCCTTGAAATGAACCTGGTCCTAACTCACGAACGCTCCATCCGCGAACACTATTAGCACCACCACTAAAATAGCGTTTCTCATAAGGCAGAATACTACTATTGCCATAAGGATATGCTATACCAAGCCCAAAATGAATGGCAATAGAGTTGATCTCATCAATACGGAAACTTTTGGCGAAATCAAAATCTCCACGTACATATTGAGCATAAGCAATATTTAGCAGAGTAAACTGATTGTCTTTATTTCTGCTGGTACTAAAAAGATTGCACAATCCATAGAGTAGATTACCGCTGGATTCTATACTAGCACGGATGGTGTATGCATTTGTTCCGTAGTTCGAAGTCAAACCTGTCTGAGCAAGAGAGTTATAGGTAATCTGATAACCAAACTTCATGATGAAAAGGTTCTCGTAGTTGTAACGGAGGATGGCATTACGGCTGGAAGGATCTTCAAGATATGTTTCACGAAACGTATCACTGATCCAGGGCATGAAAACATAATTGAGATCAAGCAGGTCTACGCGATGCAGCAAACGGCGATTGAAACGCCCCCAGCGATACTTCCAGGCAGTAGTAATGACTCGCCGATGGAATTCAGGACGATCCTGTGAGTCGTACATCAAACTTATCTCGCTGGTGGCTTGCACAGCATGACGAAACTGTTTGCGAAGAAAAGGAAATTTGAAGTCAGGGAACGTCATGCTTGTTTCAGCACTATACTCGATGTAATTTTGATCATTGTATCCACTGAGACCCTTGATTGCCTCAAAAGCGCCACGCAATTTTATGTTGAAGAGTTCTGCACCATGAAAGATGTTGCGATTCTGGAATGACAACGAGGCTGCTGCACCAAAGTCACCTGCAGAGTTGGTTCCTTCAAGCTCAGCATTTACTGAATTTCGTTTCGCAGGTGTCAAATTTATATTGGTGTTGAGTCTCAAGGAATCCTCTTCATCCTCTTTTAACCTCACATTGGTCGACATGATGGCACCCAAACGAGTTAAATTGGCATACGTGTTATGTACGTCCTGCTCACGATAAAGCGAATCAGGATGTAGATCGAGTGCATTCTGGAGCACTTTTTTACGGATGTAGGTTCGTCGTCCTGAGAGTGTGTCAACATTCACTTCCACGTTACCAATATAATATATCTGATGAGGTTGATAAAAGTTCTGAGTTCCTGAACGATACTGACTAAGTGTCATCTTCAGGTCTGCCTGATGATTGCCCAGCAACGTATCTGCTTGGAAATGAATAAACTCTTTGTTAAAACGATAGTAACCATTGTTGAGCATGAGTGTGGTGATGCGGCTACGCTCAGCATCGAGAACATTCAGATCAAAATTCATTCCTTCGTGGAGGAGCGTATTCTCTTCATTGGCACGAAGTAAAGAATCCAAACCTGGATCTTGATTCTCTACTTCGAGATTACGTATAGTGAAACGAGTCTCTGGATCAATGCGATAAATGAGATGTACCTTCTTCTTGTGGGTCAACTTCAGCATCTCAACCTCTCCATTCAAGTATCCCAGATTACGAACCGCCGAAAGGATGTTCTGCTGTGCCTTGAGAGCAAGACTCTCATCGTAGATTACAGGCGGCTCACCTAACTTACGAATAAAACGATTGAAGCGTTTCGTACTATCGCGTCCGCTTAGACTATAGATTCCCAAAGGAACTTTCAAAGTGGAGAACCAGCGGCTGTTGGGATGCTGGCGTATATATCCCTCCAATAGACCTGTCTTGAGTGAAGAACTGTCAGAATGAAGGCTTACTCGATCGAGCAGATACCCATCTTCTGGAACGAATTTTGATACAGAACATGACGACATGACTATAATAAGGCACGTCAAAAGATTCCAGAAGACCAGTTTCCTGTAATTCATACGACAAAGATAAGACTATTTCATCAAAATTCACTAACTTTGTCACAGAAAAAATAAGACTTTCATGATAAGTAAAGCCAGAATCAAGGAAATTCATTCGTTGGAAATGCGTAAGTTTCGTCGTCAAGAAAGGCTCTTCGTGGCTGAAGGAACAAAGCTTGTAGGCGACTTGTTAAACACGATGAGTCCCACGTACATTGCTGCCCTTCCTGAGTGGATCAACGAACATGGAAACCAATTGAAGAATATCCTAGTAGATGAAATAACGTCTGCAGAATTGAATCGTGCTAGCCTGCTTCGAACCCCACAGGAAGTAATCGCACTCTTTCCCATTCCAGATTATCAGTTAGACATAGAATCGCTGAAAGGAAAACTTACGCTGGCTATGGATGGAGTACAGGATCCTGGAAATCTGGGAACCATCGTACGTATTGCTGACTGGTTTGGCATTGAGGATATCCTATGCAGCGCTGACACAGCCGATATCTACAACCCAAAAGCTATCCAAGCAACTATGGGAGCCATCGCAAGGGTTAGAATGCACTATGTGGATCTGCCTGAAATTCTCGGACAAATCAACATGCCCATATACGGAACTTTTCTTGAAGGGGATAACATGTATGAGAAACAACTCTCCCCTGAAGGAATCATCGTAATGGGTAACGAGGGAAATGGTATCTCAAAAGAAGTGAAGGAAAGAGTCAACGAACGACTGTTTATCCCTAACTATCCTGCGTATCGAGAAACAAGCGAAAGCTTAAACGTTGCAATTGCTACCAGCATTGTTTGTGCGGAATTTCGCAGACGCCAGCAATAGTCCCAGGAAAGTTATAGCCCCGTTGCAGAGAAGCAGTTCATAACCAAACTTGTAGTGAAATTTCTCGAACATCTGAACATCCATAAAATAACACAGGAAGGGTGAAAGCAAGCAGATGAAAGGAACCCATATACCACGAGGTTGAAGACGGGTAAGGAGTCCAAAGGCAAACAATCCCAGCAAAGGTCCATACGTGTAAGAACAAACGGTATATACCGCATCAATAACATTGGTTGAGTTGACTGCACGAACCAGCAGAATGAAACCCATGAAACACACAGCAATCAGCGGATGAACTATCTTGCGCAACCGTTCATCATCAGGTTTATGTAGGATATCTACACAACAACACGTGGTCAGGCTCGTCAAGGCAGAGTCTGCACTACTGAAAGCCGCAGCTGTGATACCTAAAGCAAAGAAGAGCAAGGCTGCCTGGCCTAACTGTCCACTTGCACATAGTGTGGGCAGAATCTCATCTGTTTTGGCTGGTAGTTCCATACCTGTCTGCTGGTAAAACATCACCATCAGGACACCCAGGCAAAGAAAAAGAAAATTGACAGGTGTATAGAGCAATCCGTTGACACACATATTCAACTGGCTCTGTTTCAAGGTCCGGCAGGTTAGGTTTTTCTGCATCATATCCTGGTCGAGACCTGTCATCACTACTACAGTAAAGATTCCGCTGATAAACTGCTTCCAGAAATATTGCTTTCCATTCACATCCTCAAACTCAAAAATATGACTCATGGGATTCTGACGGATAGCCGACACGGCATCGCTGAATCCCAGGTTCATCTGACTGACCAACTGGTATATGATGAGTATCAAACCTGTCAGCAGGACAACCGTCTGCAGGCAATCACTCCACACGATAGTCTTGATACCGCTATTGCGCGTATAAAGCCAGATAAAAGTCAATACAATGAAAGTGTTGAGCCAAAATGGAATATGATACGAGTCGAAGATCAGATTCTGCAAGATTACACAAACAAGATAGAGGCGGATACTGGCACCCAATAGTTTGCTCAGGAAAAAGAAGGAGGCTCCCGTCTTGTAGGCAGAAAATCCAAATCGATGGTCAAGATACGTGTAGATGGTGGTCAGATTCATCTTATAATAAATAGGTAACAAGAGGAAAGCAACAAGGAAATATCCCAGGATGAATCCCAAACACATCTGCAGATAGGTCATCTGCACTCCTACCACCATACCTGGCACGCTGACATAGGTTATACCGCTGATACTGGCTCCAAGCATGCCAAAAGCTACAGCCCACCAGGGACTCTGGCGGTTCCCGCGAAAGAAGGCATCATTGTCGCGCGTGCCTCCAACAATCCGAGAAAGAATAAGCAGGGTAAACAAATACCCTGCTATGACGAATAATGTAAGATGATGCATCGATTCTTGATAAAACAGTCTTTACTCCTCGATAGGAAAACCTTCCTCGTCCTCATCTTTCACCTCAGCCTCAGGAGAATAACTGCTGTAGAAGGTATCATCGTTCTGTTCCTCCTCAGAAAGCTCATCCTCGTCCTCCTCGTCCTCATCCAAATCTTCGTCTACCTCATCGGGCAAATCCTCATCCTCATCTGAGAGGGAATCCTTGAACAGGTTACCATCCTCATCGTATCTTTGATCTTGGAAACGCAATTTTACTACAGGATCCTTCTTCTTGGCGAAAATGGCTTCCACCCAACTACCTTTTGGAATCTCCAGCACATCAAAACCTTGAGCCACTTTGCGCTCCAGGGTTCCACCAGGCAGATGAATGCGTGAAGCTGGCAACTGAGTGGTACTGATATCAAATCCAGATTCTATAATGTCCTTGATAGCCAACGATATGGAATCCCATCCTCCTCCGAAGTTACGGTCAATCAAATCGAGAAGTGTAGCTTCAGAGATATGTCTAATGTTCTCGTAAGTAAGATCTGTCAAACGCTTGATGACCTTTTTGCGGATTGCAATTGAAGGCTTTCCAGGACGGCAATGTGACATGATAGCCCAATCGCCATTCTCATACATTTTCTGTTCGCGTGGAATGGAAGGGTCATAGTGAACAACCTCAAAGGCAAGGCGAATCACATTCAGCAGCTTGTCTTCGCTGATGGTGAAATCCTCCTCCAATTTCGATTTCTCCCACAACTTGGCTAACTCGTTCTCGTCGATATTCCAAACATTGTTGCTGTTGAGGTCCAGAATGGACTCCATGACATGAATTTTGTTACTCATGATTACTTCATACTATTGATTTTGACTGCAAAGATATTAAATAATCCAACACACTAAAGTTAATTAATCTTAAAAATGGAAATCGTCACCTAACTCTTGACTTAATTTGATTGAACAAACAAGGTTCTCAAGTAAGAGAAGAGACCTACGGAACCAGAGGGCACTGAAAAAACTTGCAATAACAAGAGGCTCCACTGAATATTGGCCAAAAGCATGTCGCAAATCCGTACATGACGGCTATATGTAATCTGCTTATCTTTTTCCATTTTTACCTTCCTGTTGCACTATTTATGTCCCCTATGAGATTTTTTTCTATTGGTGTCCGCTAAAACGAGCCGATATAAGGAAGAAAGATATATTTGTATTAGTTTTTGTAAGCTTTTATCGGCTAACGATGTAGGAGAACAGATCAAATATATTGCTTTATTTCATCTTCAGGAACTGCTGACCGCTAAAAATAAAGGATATAAAGAATGGATGGGGCTTACTATCTGAAAAATGAATCCTCAATGCCTGTTTATCGGTAATGCGGACACATATCTTATCCCCTTTCAACTTTTAGCGGACACCAAAAGAAAACTATAAGTCATGCAAAAATATCAGGCACATTCAGGTCTGGCACGGGGACAGATGCCTTTTTTACCCTACATTCCATCGTAGATACAGCGTAAAAGAACCGTCAGACACAATATAGAGCCATCGCTACCAATCCTTATTTATTATCCAATGTCTGAGTAGTTATAACGTTTATCCCAAATTATCCTATAACTCGTATTCGAGCATGACAAAACTATACGGAGCCAGGTCGAGTGTAAAGCGGCGCTGGGCCTTAATAGTGGATTGCTGGGGTGCAATGGGTTGAGCCTCGAAGTTATTCTCGTCGTCAGGCCTGCCTGTAAGGATAGTTTTCTTTGCCTCATTCTCTAGCTTGAATCGCGAAAGGTTGATGTTTGCACGTTTGGTCTCAGCCCCTGCGTTGCAAAGCTTGACATATAGGCGATGCTCCTTGACATTGAGAACTACAGACTGGCCGTAGTGGACACCTTCCTGAGGCTGTTCCACATTCTTGGCATCTCCCTCGAAACGAACACAATCTCCGTAATAGTACTGACCTGCTGACTGACCAAACATCTGTTGGATGTAGTAACTGCACGTAAGTATAGGACGTTCATTGTCGAAATAGATAAGGTCTGGATTCCAATTTGTAGCTCCCTTGCGAGCGAAGAGAGGAGCATAGGATGTCATGCATACAACATCGCCATTGCGCTCTACATGCAACAGGTAAAGTCCCTCTGCAAGAGCATCGATGAGTTTCTTGTCCTTAGCAGCATATTCGCCAAGATACACCTTTGTCTTGCGGTCACGTGGATAATTATCGTACTGACGACTGCGAAGGAAGTAATCGCGTGGTTCGTAATAATGCTCATCCAAAATGGGCACACCCAACTGTTCTGCTATACGCCAGCCGTTGTCATAGTCAGGATTGCCTTTATGAGAACCAGGACCAGCCGTGCCAACAATGACAATCTCAGGATGTGCTGCCATTACCTTATCATAAATATAGCGGAAACGTTCCTCGAACTCAGGTGAAATCTTCTCCTCATTACCCAAGCCAAGGTATTTAAGACCAAATGGCTCAGGATGACCTGCATCAGCACGCATCTTAGCCCACTTGTTGGTAGCAGGGTCGCCATTGGCCCAGTCGATAAGATCAAGAGCCTCTTGAGCCCATTCATCCATCTTGTCCATTGGGACCACATCCTGTGCCTGACCGCGCATACCCCAACCTCCATTGGTTCCCTGACATGAGACACCACATGGCAAGATAGGAACGGGTTGCATACCTACGTCCTCGCAGAACTGGAAATACTCATAATATCCAAGACCCATTGACTGATGGTAGCCCCAAGTGTTTTTGAGCGGACGACGTCCTTCACGTGGTCCAATGGTAGTCTTCCATCGATATGTATTCCAGAATCCATCGCCACCGCCGTGAACCACACAACCTCCAGGAAATCGCATAAACTTAGGCTGGAGATCGGCAAGTGCCTGAGCAAGATCCTTTCGCAAGCCATGACCTTTGTAAGTGTCGGCAGGCATAAGTGAGACGGCATCGATGTCGATAGCACCCACGTTGAGTACGAGGATATGAAGCAAGGCGTGCGTGGAAGTTTCAGAAGGTGTCAGAACAGCCGTATAATCCTTCCACTGTTGCCCATTGACATTAAGTGTGGCATCAGCCAACAATTTAGGCGATTTGCCCCACCCTTGCGGTTCCACGAGCGCAACACGTACCTGCTTGGCAATGCTCTCGCCGTTGCGCAAGAAAGCTTTGAAATTGTACTTCTCGCCAGCCTTCACACTAAAGCCATCAAAGCCGTCGTTCTGCAGGCCAAAGCCTTTCCAGCCGTCATAGTCATAGTACTCCTTCACACGCTCGACATGAAGACGCATATAAGTTGGGGTGTTGGAATGAAGGGGATTATCCATTCGAGGTTCCAAATAGCCAAGTGAATGGCCTGGACGGATGGCACGCCACGCTGTGCCTGGTCCCCAGCCATCACGCTCAGTGGGATTGTACTCAAAAGAACCGTTCTGCACAAGTTCAGCAAAGAGACCGCCGTCAGCAGCTGAACTGATGTCTTCGAAGAAAATACCAATAAGTTCATCACTGATAGCCTTCCCGCCAGAAGGAGTCTTCATCGGACGACTGGCATTGAGGCACGTTGTAGCCGCACAAAGGAGTGCAGTCAATAATAGTCGGATAGACATAAACGAATGATTTATAAATTATTATGAAGTTGTAATTTTATACGGCAGAAATAGTGGATAGAAGCAATAGCCAACCCCTCTAGAATGTAAGCCAATAGATAGCTGTACCACAAGTAATGAGGTGCCCATTGAGATATAAGCCACAATACAGGGATGACCGTCAGCGAGAGGGCTAACGAAATGAACAATGCCATACGATGCTGACCATAGAGCTTGTAAACAATCATCAGCACATAGATATAGCAGAATGGAATGAAACTCAATGCAAAGATACGAAGAGCACGACTCGTCTCAGCAATCATCGCCTCATCAGTAGCTCCGAAAAGGCGAGCTATCGATGAAGGAAATATCCACACGAAAACACAGGCTATAGCCATCGAGAGGGTGATAAAGCGGAAGGCACGACGAAGAACGTCACGAAAACCAACCTCATCAGCCTTACCCACATAAATGGCGCCAAGCGACTGAAGTGTTTGACATGTACCAGACAGGAAGAGGTTGTAAAGTTGAAGAAGGTTCATGCAAACGGCAAAGACAAAAATACCCAAACGTCCAGCGGTTGATAGCACGATTGTGTTGGCTGAGAGCATCAGTAATGTCAAACATATAGAAGCAAGCGCAAGAGGAGTGCCCTGAGACAGGATACGACGCCATGACGACAATAAACCATCAACATAAAGAACAGGAATAAGCCTTCGATTCGCAGGCAATCGCCAGTGACTGAGCAGAATAGCAATACCAACAAGATGACCAACAACAGTAGCTGCTGAAGAACCAGCAATGCCCCAACCAAAGAATTTTATAAAAACAATATCCATACAAAGGTTAAGAGCATTATCGATTATAACAGCCACAGAGACAAGACGTGGACTGCCATCAACTCCTACCATCGTTGAAAGACCCCACATAAGAATATAGGCAGGTGCTCCAATTAACAGAACCTGCATATAGTCAAAAGCCAAAGGACGTAACTGATCGTTGCTGCACAAAAGACGAGACAACTCTGAAGTAAAAAACATACCACCAAAAAAAGTGATAATTAAACCTATGCTGACACTCAGGGTGAGAGAACGTGTGAACATGCTTCTTGCTTCACCAACATCCTTTTTGCCCAGCGCATAACCAACGAGCATACCCGCACCAGCGTTAATGAGCAAATGTA